>JAAWDC010000182.1 GCA_022793565.1 Bacilli bacterium | reverse complement strand
TTGACTCTAAACCATAGCGTTCTAACACTCGATCCGGATAATATTTCATCATTATCTCTAAAATAAATCGAACCAACTCTTCAACATCCAAAATCTCTTCCTTAATCGCAGAAAAGCAAGCTAAAATATGTGCCTGTCGCTGATTTTCAAATTTTGGCCACAATATCCCTGGAGTATCCAAGAGCTCAATATCTTTATGAATTCGAATCCAACCTAAATTTTTAGTAACTCCTGGTCGATTACCAATTGCCGTTGCTTTTTTTCCTACCAAACGATTAATCAATGTACTTTTTCCAACATTAGGACTTCCAACAATCAATGCCCGAACTGATCGAGGTTTCATTCCCTTACTTTTTCTTTTCTCATTCATTTCTGTCATAATCTTTTTCGTCACAGAAACGATTTCCAAAACATTTTTACCTGTTAGTAAATCAACTGGAATAACAGAAAATCCCTGTTTTTGATAATCATCTAATATTAAATCTGTCTCTTTCTTGTCACATAGATCATACTTTGTAACAACCAAAATCCTAGGTTTCCCCCGAACTAAATCATCTAAATCGATAATTCTAGAACTGAGAGGCATCCGAGCATCAATTACTTCATAAACAACATCAATCAAAGACATTTTCTCTTTCATCTCTCTCCTAGTCTTTGCCATATGACCTGGATACCAGTTGATTACACTTTTATTAAGAACATTTTCTTTATCAGAATTATTCATTAAAATCACTCCTTTTATACAAAATTTTCAATATCAGATATCTTCTCAAATTGATATTTTTTATTAGCCATAATTATTGCATCATCTATGAATAAGTTACCTGCTTTATCTTTATAATTTAAATATTTCTTCACATTATTAATACTCGAAAAAAATCTTTTATATTGTTTTCTTGTATCAATGTCAGGACAACTTGTATTAATTCTTTTTATTTTTCCAATCATCCTTACTTGTGCATAAGGTTCAATACCATTTTCTTCTACTAATAAATAACCTAAATAATAAATATCTTCTAATTCTATATTTAATTCTTCAATATATTCTCTTTTTAATGTTTCTTCATAACTTTCATTTTCTTCCGGCTTTCCGCCTGTTAATTTATACTTATCATTTTCAACTCTTAATATTATTCTTTTGTCATCCGAAAAAACTACGCCATAAACTTGTTTTATCTTTAAATTATGAGGAACAGCACAATTATTCCAAGTAAAATTAGCCATTAACTGCCTCCTTTTTCTATTTTAATCATAATATGTAAAAACCTTAAAATCACCTCATTAATTTTTTGAGAAACTTCCTTTCTTCTAATGGATATACTTGGCTTGCTTGTCCATCATATAGATTATTTGCTAATTCTATCGATGCCTCTAATGAGGGTTGTAAATCTTCATAAGGAATCTTGTCATAATCCAATCCATATAGCCAATCAAGATACTTAATTTTAGAAGCATCCTCTGGCCTTCCGTAAACAACTTTACCACTATGTAACCAATAACCGAATTCAACATTTGTAGTAAAACCAGCCATATCTGGCAATTTTCTAGGTATCCAAAATAAAATCACTGTAGCATCTGTTAAAGCAATTCTTTCCCACATTGCTTGATCAACATAATCTTCTTTAGGTTTCCAAGTAGAATATTCAGGAACATAAACTACTCCATCAAATCCAAGTTGTTCTAAAATTTGACAAGCCTCTGTTCTCCAAGAAATAACATTCTCACCTCGTGGAGTCGGTCCTGCTAAAAATATAGATTTTTTCCCTTTTATAACTTCTTGATCTGAATAATTAATTATCATATTACACCTCTTCTTTTATTTTAATATAAATTGTAAGATGAGTACAACATCGCAATCACCTTTCTAAATCTAGTATCAAAATCACTACACCTTTTTGTATCCTGTCATCTTTATTTTTATTCATCTTTCGCAATTTCTTCACTATTATTTTGTATTTTTAAATCAATAAATTTCCATATTCTTTGGTATTGTTTGAGTTGTTCATCTTTTTTCACCTGTGCAACTGGATGATATAGTGGTATTATTACAAAATCATTGATTAATACTTCTGGAAATTTTGAAATTGTTTCTTTTAGTGTTTTTTCAATATTAAAGTGGTATATGTTAGATAAAGACATTAAAGGGTAATAACCTAAAGTTAAAATAACACGAGGTTGCACAATTTCAATTTGCCTTAAAAGATACTCACTACAATTTAATGTAGACATCTTTAAATCAATATTATTTCCTCGATAAAGTTCCCCCTGTCTTGCACACATTATAGCATTTGTTATATAAATACTACCTAAAGAATATTTATTATTTGATGATTCCATTATATATTTTTCTAATATTTTCTTTGTATTACTATTCTCAGACTCAACAAGTTCCCTCCAGTTACTTTTATCTGCACTTAACATTTCATAAAGTTTTTTCATATCACTATATGGTCCCCAATCTTGCCCTATTATCATAATTTCTGAATTCTGTCTATTAAACCAATCAGTCCAAATTGAAGGAATATTAATGCAAAAATTATAATCTTGATATACATTGATTAGAGATTTATTTTTACATTTTAAATTGATACACTTACTACATTTGCCCATATCTCGAATTAATTCTTGAAATTTTCCACTTTTCATATTCTTTACTGTCCCCTAGTAATTTTATCTTTTTTGTATTTAGCTCATTGATAGTAGCCTTACCTCTAGTGTTTGAATTTTTTGCTAAATCAAAGTTTAATTTTCTTCATTTCTTAGTAATATTATTAAAGATTATTACATTTAAAATGCCAGTTTCTTCTACATACTTTAACCATTCTCTATTTTTATAATAATTGTTATCAAGTAATAATATTCTACTTTCTATCACTACTTTTCTTTACTTTAAATATATCCAATATCTTTTATATGTTTGATTCAATTCTTTATCATAATAATTATTCCCATATACACCACCATTTTTCTCAATTACTTTAGCAGAACCTATATTATCTTCTCTACAACTAACTAATACTTTTTCAAGTCCAATCTCTTTTGCCTTTTCCAAAGCTAGAGCCAAAAGTATAGTTCCATATCCTTTTTTTCTTTCACTTGGTCTTATTAAATAACCAATATTACCCCCATGATTAATTAAATCCCCTTTAATTATGTGTCTTAAATTAAATCCACCTACTAATTTTTCTCCGTCAAACACTCCAAATGTCGTTTGTGGAGAATACTTAGGATTAATCAATTCTTGATATTTATTTTTTTCTAACTTTTCCAAAAACAGATCATAATTAATTATTTTACTAATATTGGTTAACCCTTCAAAATTACTATCAAAGTTATTTATCTCATCTACCATATCTAACAACTTAGTTTCGTCCTCTTTTTTTAGTTCCCTTGCGATAAGCATAAATAGTTCCCCCTTCCAGACTTTATTAAAAAATACTCTCTACGTTTCATTATCTTCATTCTAATCTATAAAGACTTATTTTAAAAAAATCCATGATTTATAAAATTTCAGT
>JAAWDC010000181.1 GCA_022793565.1 Bacilli bacterium | reverse complement strand
CCTTTTATCTTAAACATTCGTTAAATTTAGAAACATTGATACTCATTAAATAGGAATAAATAAATTAAATATACTTAGGACTTATTTGGTTTCCAATCTTTAATATATACCTTTTAAAGATATAAAATAAGACTGATCCCCTACTTTTCTCTATTCTAAAATCCAAATATGTATTTATGGATAGAACCTGCATTTAATAAGAAGAGATCTTCCCTATTTTGGATAATTATAAATTCAATAAGTAGTTTATTCTTAACAAATTCTTCCAAAAAAGCTTCTCGTTTGATAGAATTAACTGAGAATTTGCCCTTTATTTAAAAGAAATTCTATAAAAGACATTGACAAAATATGGGAGTTTTATTATACTAATGTAGATTTTATGTCTGGAGGTGGAAATATGAAGAGAACTTATCAACCAAACAATCGAAAAATGAAAAAGAAGCACGGTTTTTTTGCACGTATGAAATCAAAAGTCTTAAATAGACGTAGAGCAAAAGGGCGTAAAAGACTATCTAAATAACAAGAGCCACTGTACACAGTGGTTTTTAAATACTATAATAAAACAGGTGAGTCTATGAAAAAAATAAATATTGTAAAGGAAAATAGAGATTTTAACAAAATTATAGAAAAGGGCTCTTGTTATAAAAATAAATATTTTATACTAAATACAATGAAAAATGAAATAAATCATTATCGATTTGGCATTTCAATTAGTAAAAAAACGGGTAATGCAGTTATCCGCAATTTGTATAAAAGAAAATTAAGAAATATTATAGATGCCAACAAAAAACTCTATTCAAAAGACAAAGATTATATTATAATAATAAGGAAGAACTGTTTAGATGTTGAATATAAGGAACTAGAAAAACAATTTCTTTATTTAATAAAAAATAGTAATTTGTCAGAGGAGAAATAGAATGAATCAAAAGAAAAAGCGGAAGATAATAATACTGCTAGTAGCAATGTTATTATTTACTGGATGCACTACAACATTAAAAACAGAAGACAAAAAAGTTGTTAAAAATCCAGAAACAGGGCAGAGTCTAACAGAAAATATATTATGTAAACCAACAAATAAGAAAGTAATAGAGTTATATGAAAAAAATGGGGTAGACTTAGCAGCAATTCCTAAATGTACAGAATTTAATATAACGAGTGGGGGATATGAAGGTCTCTGGACGACATTTTTTGTTAAACCATTAGCGTTCATAATTCTTTTTATCAATAAATTTATCGGACAAGCAGGCTTATCATTAATACTTACAAGTCTTGGTTTAAGATTGGTACTATATCCAATTACTAAAAAAACAGCAATGCAATCCGAATTGATTAAAAAGGCTCAACCAGAGTTAAATAAACTAGAGAAAAAGTATAAAGATAAAAATGATCAAGAATCAATAATGAAGAAAAGTCAAGAAATGACAATGATTTATAAAAAATATAATATAAATCCATTTTCTAGTTGCCTTTATTCACTAATTCAATTACCATTATTTATAGGATTTTTAGAAGCAATCAACCGAGTACCAGCATTATTTGAAGGAACATTCCTAGGATTACAATTAGGAACAACGCCATCTGTAGGATTATTTAATAATGGAAATTTCCTATATCTAATATTAGTTTTACTAGTTGGAGTTACTACATATTTATCTTTTAACCTAAATAAAACAACAGCACAAACAGAAAATGATCCAATGAAAAATATGACAAATGTTATGACAGGAATGATTGTTATTATGGGATTATTTATGTCGAGTGCATTAAACATATACTGGATTACAACAAATTTATTTACAATTATACAAAATTTAATTGTAAAGAGGAGTAGGGAGGTTCAATAAAGATGAAAAAAAGTAAGTACACAGGAAAAACAAGGGAAGACGCTATTAATCAAGCAACAATTGCATTACAAGAGTTAGAAAAAGATCTCTATATTAAAGAATTAGAAACAAAATCAGGATTATTTAGTAAAAAGGTAGAAATAGAGGTTGCTACGAAAGAAGATGTTATAGACTTTATTAAGTCATACCTTAAAGAATTGGTTCAGAATATGAATTTGACAGCGAATATAGAGGTAAAAAAGAGAGAAGATACAGTAACTTTTACAATTCTGTCAGAAAATAATGCAATTTTAATAGGGAAGAATGGAAAAACATTAGAAGCAATTACAACTTTAATAAAACAAATAGTACATAAAGAAATAGGTACTTACTTTAATATGACCATCGATATTGGAGAATATAAAGTTCAACAACAGAGAAGACTAGAATCTCTTGCCAAAAGAGTAGCAAGAGAAGTAGGAAAATCAAAAATAGAAGCAAAATTAGATCCAATGAATTCATATGAGAGAAGATTGATTCATACAGTTTTAGCAGATCATCCTAAAGTAATTACAGAAAGTGAAGGGGAAGAACCTAATAGATATATAGTAATTAAACCAAAAGAAGAGGAATAATCCTCTTTTCTTTTTGTAAAGAAACGTATATACTAAGATTGATTTGGAAGTGAATTGTATGAATAGCTTAAATTATATTCAAAAAAAATTGAACTTAATACAAGATAGATCAATCATAGCAAATATAAATATCATTTTGAATCATTTATCTGTAGCTGAAAGTCATTTCGCTAATGGAATTCAAAAAAATGATGATAACTTTTTTAATGATGTAATCTATCGAACAAATCAAGCATACGAAGGAATATTGAGACTTGCCTATACTAGTATTCTAAAAAAATCAGATAAGAATAAGAATAATAAGGAAATAGAAGAGATTCTTTTAAAAGAAAATATTATTAACGAACGTACAAAAAACTATTTATCACTATATCGAGATGATTTTAGAAATCGTTCTAGTCATGACTACAAAATATATTTTACAGAATCAGATGCATATTTAGCTATAAATAATGTGAATGGATTCCTCTATACTCTAGTAAATCAATTGTTAATTTATGATGCGTATCTTCTTATGCAACAAAAGAATGAAGAAATCAATGCAATTGCTAAAAAGATTTTCAAGGAGGATATAAATTTTTTAGATCACGTAACAAAAGCAATACTTTCCTTTCCAAGGGTATATTATAAAAATCCGAAGGGTAATTCTTTAGAAAATGAATTTTATACAATTGGCGAATTAGAAGCATATCTAAATAAAATTAATCCTGAATGGAATGTTGTCTCATGCCAGTCTTCAACACCTGAAATAAACTCAGATGGAATTCGAGGAGAGATAGTAAGGGCAGATTTGATTATAGATTCAGGTTCAGAAAAAGTTATT
>JAAWDC010000012.1 GCA_022793565.1 Bacilli bacterium | reverse complement strand
CAATTTCAAGGTCGCTCATTATATTATGTTGAGTTCCCATTATTCCAAACTCACTATGATTTCCACCTTTTACTTTGGTACACATTGTTTTAAAATAAAGCAAAATGTTAAAAAGTTTACTAGAAATTCTTTTTTTAACATAGCCTTTTTTCTTATCTTCTATTTCATAAGATAGTATTGAAAAAAATGAATGTTTTCCCCAATACTTTTCCAACATATTAATGAATTCATTATAATATGTTTTATCAGTAAAAAGATTTGAATTTATTTTAATAGATTTAGTACTAATATCAAAATAATATGTTTGATTTGTGTTAAGAACATATTCCAACTTTTCCGATACAATTTCACTATCATTCATTTCTATACGATATATTCCATTTTTACCTTTATAGATGAAACCATATTCCATAACCATATTTTCAGTGGAATTAATTGTTTTACAATCTTTTATAATCATTTCTGTATCTTTAAAATTTGATCGAAAATGCTTTTCAATAAAGTTGTTAAATTCTTCGTTTTTTTCTTCTTTCTTATCTTCTATAAACTTTTTCCACATTTCTATTGAAGACATAGTACGCATTGTTTCATTTAGAGTGTAAAAAGAAGTAGCAAAATTTGATTTACCAATGCCATTTTCTCCATATATAAGTATGAAATTCTTGGATTTATTTTTTGTCTTCATAAAATCTACATACAAATTAACTAGCGATTTATAATTAGTAAGTTTTACATATCTAATCATATTATCATCCCTTTCAATAATATTATATCACTATTATCAAAAAAATATACTTTATTTGCTTGTTTTTTCTCTTTTTTTGTTATACTTTATACCCTTTTTTATAAAAAGTCAATGTTTTATGATTGTTTTTCAATAGTTTTAACTCTTTTAATTGTTTATTAACTTTTTTCATTGTTTCTTCTCTCATTGCCTTAACCATTCCCTTTTGTTCTTTAGTTACTTCCATATGACCTATGGTAATAGGAGATAATTTTTCTTTCATTAAGAAATCTCTATAGTCTTTATATTTTTTCTTTCCCATATATTAAAATCCTTTCATATCTCGCATATAACAAGCCAACTAGTGAAATTATATTAAATATATTGATTATCTTATAACCTTTGTTAAATCGCATTAAAACTCGCAAATAACAGTGGGTTAATCATAAAATTCAATATTCTTTTCAATACAACTATATCTTATCTTATTTTTTGTATTTTTCTCACTAATGATATTCTCTAACTTATTAGATATATTTAAATTTCTTTTAACAACATTAACAAATAAATTCCATTCTTTATTACTCGGTGTATCTTCTCTAAATACAAACATAAAGTCAAAGTTATCTCCATGACTAACAATTCTAGGACAAACACCTAATTCATCACTATTTCCTATCATTAAGCCATATCTTAAACCGCTATACAAATCTTTATGGGCTTAATGATAAGTAACTATACTCATTATCTTACAATAGCCAATAATCTCTTTAATTTACAAAGATGTTATCAATAAATCTATATAACAAATCTTGAATATAACTCTATTCATTTTATAGAATGATACCTACTAATTATCTAGTTGTTTTTCTATTTATTGTTATATAGGGTTATATACTTATTTTATATCTATTATATGATAGTAAAATGCTACTATCTTTTTTTATATTTCCCTTTAATAATGGGTTTCTTCAACCCTATCTCTTATACTTATATTCTGCACTTTATTATCATTAACTGCTATTTTTTCAAATCTAATTTTTTTCATAAATTTAGTCATATCTTTTTTATCTTCCCTTTCGCTTAGTTGATAATAAAATTCTAGTACCTTATTGTAATTATTATCTATTTTTTCTTTTTGTTGCCACTTTCCACTTTTCATATATTTGCCACAATATACTAATGCTGTCCTACTTTTCATATAGGCTTTATATAAATCTTTCAAACTATAACCTTTTGGAATTAAATCTTTACTCATACAATTACAAAATAGTATATCTTCTGATTGATCGATAAAGTACTCTGCTTTTTTGATATTGGTATTTTTCTTATAGGTTTTACAATAGTGGTTGATGTTATTATTATTTTCTACATCTTGTCAATTTTTATCTATGTAATCTTTTATTAACTCCCTAAAAGCGTACATTGGCTTAGACACTAGTATGACATGAATATGCCGCGCAACACTTAAATTACCTTTATAATAATCTAAATCAAACTCACTATATTTTTTTCTTTTTTAGGTCTTCCTACCTTACCATTATTTTCATAGTAAGCAAAGGAACTATTCCCTTTCGTATTACTTATTACAACCATTGCTTCAGCATGCCACTCCTTGTCCACTTTCTTCTTACAAGTATATCTAACAAATTCAATTAACCGTTTGGCATATTTATATGCTTCTTCCCTTGATTTGAATTTCTTATTCTAAATCAAAACTTGATATTCCTAATCTCTTTTTTACCATTTTTATTACCTTTTATACAAAAACCTATGTTAATGCGTTTTACCTTTCCTTTATTTATAAGGGTCAAAAGCATTATAAGTATTACTATCGGTGGGGTGGAATGCCTGAAATGACTTTCGAATGGGCTCTTCGTCAAAACGGAATTGATCCAGTTACTGATCTAGAAATTGATACTAGTATTGCTTTTGCTGCTATGCAAGGGGCATTTATGGGAGGTCAAGGGGATTTTGTTACATTATTTGAACCTAACGCTCTTCAAGTAGAAAAACAAGGGTTTGGATATGTAGTGGCTTCTATCGGTGAGCTTGGTGGAGTTGTTCCTTATACTTCTTATAGTGCTAGAATTAGTTATATCGAAGAAAACCCTGAAGTAATTGAAAAATTTACAAGAGCCATTCAAAAGGGATTGAAATATGTTCATGAACATACAGATGAAGAGGTTGCTCAAACAATGCTTGAATTCTTCCCTGATACTTCTCTTAATGATTTGATCGGAGTTGTCGCTAGATATCGTGAGATTGATGCTTGGCCTACAACAACTGATTTTACTGAGGAATCATTTTATCACTTACAAGAAATTATGAAGGCTTCTGGGGAGTTAAAAGACACCATTTCTTATCAAGATTTAATTTATAAAAGGGACTAAATATGAAACCCATTTTAAGGATTCGCGATCTTAAGAAAAATTATCAAGATCTCGATGACGAGGTAAAAGCTCTTGGAGGAATTAATCTCGATGTTTATGATGGGGAACTCTTGGCGATTGTTGGACCATCTGGGTGTGGAAAAACAAGTTTACTTTCCATCCTATCGAATTTGGAAAATAAATCTGATGGAACTATAGAATTTCAGAAAGAAACAATAAAAATTGGATATATGTTACAAAAGGATGCTCTTTTTCCTTGGAGAACTATCTTAGATAATTGCTTGATTGGGCTCGAAATTCAGCATAGTTTAACTGAGGAATCTAAAAACAGGGTCATTCAGTTACTGAAAACTTATGGACTTGGTGATTTTATGAACAAGTATCCTTCTTCTCTTTCTGGGGGAATGAAACAGAGAGTTGCACTCATTCGAACACTTGCTACAGATCCTGATATTCTTTTTCTTGACGAGCCATTTTCAGCTTTGGATTATTTGACTAGGATCTATTTATCTGAAGACGTATATAATATTATTAAAAAAGAGGGGAAGACAGCTATTTTAGTTACACATGACTTGGCAGAAGCGATATCTTTAAGTGACCGAGTTGCCGTTTTATCTAAACGTCCAGCTGTAGTGAAGAAGATCTATACAATTGATATACCAAATAAATCTACACCAATTGAGAATAGAAAGAGAACTGAATTTTCTTCCTACTATGATCAGATTTGGAGGGATTTAGATGTCCACTTATAGTAAAGAACATAAGGATTTTCTAAGAAAAAGAAAGGGAAAAAAGATATTAATCTGGGTATGCCAATTCTTAATTATTTTCTTTTTTCTAGCTTTATGGGAGCTTGCTGCAAAACTAGGATGGATCAATGCATTCCTTTCTAGTTCTCCAAGTCAAGTTTATAAAACATTTGTCTCTCTGCTAGAGCAAAATAATTTATGGAATCATGTTTACATCACTGTTTATGAAACTATAATTAGTTTTTCAATTGCCAGTATTTTGGGATTCTTTATTGCTACTCTATTGTGGTGGTTTCCAACATTGGCAAAAGTTTGTGATCCCTATTTGACTATTCTCAATTCCTTACCTAAAGTTGCTCTTGGACCTTTAATTATTATTTGGATTGGTGCGAATATGAACTCTATTATTTTTATGGCATTGATGATTTCATTGTTTATTACTATTATTAATATTTATAATGGATTTCAGTTAGTTGACTATTACTATATTACTCTTTTGAAAACATTAAATGCTTCTAAGAGACAGATTTTTCAAAAAGTAATTGTTCCAAGTAATAAAAATATTATCATAAATTGTCTAAAAGTGAATATTAGTATGTCTTTAATCGGTGTAATCATGGGGGAACTTCTTGTATCTAAAGAAGGTCTTGGTTATTTAATTATGTATGGTTCTCAAGTATTCAATATCAATTTAGTAATTACTTCAGTAGTTCTGCTTGGTATTGTTTCATATATAATGTATCTTATTGTTTCTATCATTGAAAAAAAGATAGTTAAGACAAAATAGTCTTCTATCTTTTTTTATGGTATATAGATTTTTTTTAGAATTTTAGATTCTAGTAATTAAGTGATTTAATTCATTCCACCCAATTATTTTATCTTTTTGTAGTCTTCCAACTACTATTCCCATAGAAACATTATTTTGTTCAGAGAAATTTTTAATTTCCTGTTCTGTATATAAACTATTTTGACGGATAAATCTGTGGTATATATGATTGGGTATCAAAATATTTTGGGCGTAATTATCCGCTTCTAGCTCTAATTCATTTTTACTATCATCCTCTTGATCAATAAAAATCTCTTTTTTACTATGCTTAATTAAATGTGCTATTTCATGAAATAAGGTAAACCATAATATATCATCTCTTTTTCCTCGATCACTAAGCATAATAATCGCTTTATCACAACTTACTTTATAAGAAACGCCATTCACATAAGTATGTGGTAGATGAGGTTCATAAACTAATGAAACACCACAATCGAACAATATTTCTTTTATTTTTTCGTACTGTTCTAAGAAAGATTTGTTGGCTAGTTCTCTAATTCTATTTGCTCCACTTTTTAACTTTTCACTACTAAATTTGGGATACTCTATCTTGTTAGATTGAATTTCACCATATCTTAACCAACAATATAAAGATTCTAGAGAGAAATTTTTATTTTCTGCTTTTCGAAAGGCTAATTTCCTTTTTAATTCTGTACTAAAGTCTAGTGATGCTACTGAAAAGAATTTCCTTAAATTGATCACTCGCTCTTGTGCATTTTTTGTTTTTTCTATCCAGTCCCAATTACGCTTTGACATTTCTGAATATGGGATATCCTTCAAATATTTTTCGTCTTTTTCTAGTGAATTTAGATCTTTTTGTCTTTCTAGGCTTTCTCTATAACTACTTTCTAAATTATTCCAAAAACTTGCTGGTATATTAAATACGTATTCTAATTTTAATGCTGTCGATGTTGTTATGGGCGCCTTTCCCTTTATTATTTCATTGATTGTTTTTTTATTAATTCCAGTTTTATCTGAAAGATCTAATTGCGTCATACAATTTGCTTCTAATAATTCTAAAATTGTTTCTCCGGGGGCTATTACATATTCTTCATATTTCATTTGATTACTCATAATGTTTAGACACCTCCATTATTTCTATTTCTTTTATCTTTTTTAAATCCTCTAATATTATATTATGCTCTTTCTTTTTAAAAATTAATCTGTACTGGTTATTAATGTTTACGGCATAGTAGTCTTTTAAATTACCACTTAACTTGTGTCTTCTAAAAGGAAGAGTAGATGGTACGTCATTTAAACAGCTAAATGCCTTTAATTCCATAATTCTTTGAGGAAGTTTCTTGGCAACATCTGCGCCATATTCCCTAACCAATTCTTTATTGTACTTTGGATTTTCACATCGTTTTTTTAGTTTATCATTTTT
>JAAWDC010000180.1 GCA_022793565.1 Bacilli bacterium | reverse complement strand
TAGTTCTTGAAGCTTACTTCTTAATATTCTAGGTTTTTTATATAAATAAACAGTATTAGCTAGAGAAATAATAGTAAATAGGTTTTTTAATCCCGTTTTGTTTAAAGCTAGTGCATTAAAATGATAGGTTCTACCAAACTTATAGATTTCATCTTTGGCGATTAAACTATCTAAATCGCTTATTTTTTCATATTTCTGCATTTCTAACTTTTTTAGCATTTTACTAAATACATAAGCAGTACCCTCAGCATCATAATCCGCTCTATGATGTGCATCTTCTTCCCATGGAACATCATATCTTTTTACTAATGCAGATAAAGAATGCCTCGCATACCCTTGATCTAGGGTACGGGATAGTTCTAAAGTATCAATTACAGTATTTTTAAATTCTCCAAGATTATATTTCTTCATTGCCATTTCAATAAAGGAAATATCGAATTTTGCATTATGAGCGACCATTGGTAAATTTCCAGTCCATTCCATAAACATTTTTGTTACTTCTTCTTCGGATTTTCTTCCTCTTACCATATCGTCTGTAATGCAAGTTAATTGAGTAATCTTATCTGGAATATGTCTTTTTGGATCAATTAATTCGTCAAAGCGACTGATAATTTCTCCATCCTTGATTTTAACTGCACCTATTTCAATCATTTGATCAGATCCACCAGCATTAAATCCCGTTGTTTCTGTATCGAATACAACATAAGTATTGTGAATTAGATCTTCTTCAGTTGGTCGTACTACAATATTCACAGTATCATCTACTAACATAAGTTCTGTTCCATAGATTCCTTTAAAAATTGGTGGATTTTTCTGTTTCTCTTTTTCCTGTTCTAATTCTAGTTGTAAATTATTTTTCTTCTCTTGATCTTCTGCTTGTGCAAGTTCTGCTTCTAACTCTTCTATTTTTTCTTTAATTTTTTTACGAACTGTTTTGTTATGTCCTTTGATAATCCCAAAAGAAATTGGGAAGGCTTGACACCCATTATGATCTGTTATGGCAACGCCTCTATATCCCATCTTTATAGTTCTTTCTACCAATTCACAAGTATGTTTTCCAAGATCTAACTTAGTGATTCCATCCATTTGACTCATCATAGTATGGGCATGAAGTTCTACTCTTTTTTTCTCACTATTGTCTTGGATACTGACACTTTCTTTTTCAACTTTCATAATGTCTCTTGCATTTAATACTAGTTCTTTAGAATAAGTATCATTTTTGGTATACCCACGAATTATAAACCAATTCCCGGACTTTAGTTCTTTGGATAACCGTTTATATTCATCTTCTCCTCTTGCGAATATCTTACAGTAAATACTATCACTATAATCTGTGATCTTTAGTGTAATAATTTTAAAATCTGTCTTGTTTGATTCAAAATAATCAGCCCCAAATACATATCCCTCTACAGTTAAATTATCCGTTTCTCCAATGATCGATTTCATTCGAATTGGTGTATCCTTAATACTTCTTCCCAATATGACATTAGGATCATCTTCTTTGGACTTTCTTTTATATTTAGGGGTTCCTTCTTCGCTTTTTGAATATCCAGCGTACGGTTTCTTTTCTTTTTCCACAGTTTCTTTAATTTCTATCGGTTTTAGATTACTTGAAGCTTCTTTAATCTCTTTGTTAATTTCTTCTCTAAACTTATGTTCTTTTTCTAAATTTAAGTAGGTTCCAACCTCAATATCAAATCCATAAAGACCCAAAAGATAATTTAATTTAGGAAGTATTTCTTGCACTTGTTTTTCTTCTTCTATATTCGTTGATTCAATTACATATTTCTCATTCATCCATAATAGACAGTTTTTAAATATTGGTGCATATATTAAGATTTTCTTTACTTCTTCAAGTGCATACTCATAGTATTCTTGTAATCGATCAAAGTTTTTATATTTTGGAGTTATTTCAATTCTTACTTTTTTTATTGACGTAAATGCTTGGATAGCTTTTTCTTCTAATAACTGATAATCCTCTAAGCTTAAAACATCATTACTCTCTAGTACAAACGTCCAACTACTATTTTGCTCATTTACCTTAACTTTGACTAGAGATAAATCAGAAAATCTATTTTTTTCTTCCTCTGTTAGTCTAAGCTGTTCAAATAAAATTTGAATTTTCTCTTTTTCCATGTTACTACCCCCTGCGATTGAAAAAGATTTCGTAATGAAATCTTATATTATTTCTAAATTATTGATTCGAATAATATACTTCTGGTTTTTAATACAAAATGTTATAAATTCATATAGGCTTACTTTTTTTAGCTCTTTTTCAATCGTATAATCTTCAATATCAAAGACCACTTTATCTCTCATCATATAGTGAGTCATATCTTCTCTATCACACCCAAGATACATCAGCCAATATGGATAAATTTGTCTTTTAAGAAATGTAAGACTAGGATCTCCATCTAAGTAATTTGATTTTCCACTTAGTCTCGTATATAGTTCATTATGAATCGCAAGTTCTAAGATTGCTTGAACAATTTCCTTATATGCTTTATTCTCTTTTTCAAACTCGAACATTTCACTTTTAACAATTGCATAAATAATGTTTGTTAATGTCATTATTTTATCTTGTAAATCTTTTTTAAATCCCCAACCAATATTTGTTTTGCACTGATTTGAAATTAGATATGTATCCATTTTTGGATGTAATGCAATTATATTGTATTCTTTTGCTAACTGAAATCTTAGAATATCATCTATGTTTTTTGTTAGTTGTTTTTTATTTTCATCCCAAAGTTGCATCAATTGTAATCTGTGTTTTTCTGTTTCTTTTTTTATTTCATCGAATAATTCTTGCTCAAAAACTAAGTTATAAATTGTATCATCATTAGGTAAATAGTTTTTTATATCGCAAAGCATTTCCTCTTTGTCCTTATTTCCTGCATTATATTGTTTTTTATAGGTAGACCACAATTTCTGCTTAAATGTGTGAATCTTTTGAGAGATTGATGCCCCATACAACAAATTCCAGGTGAGTAAATAATCATTAGCTCGAAATATTAATTTCATAAGTTTCCCTCCCTCATTCATTTATCTATTTTGTTATCTATATATAAATATACCATATTTATTTTTTTTTTGGAATCATGGACCTTCATAAATTGTTATTTTTCTTTTTTTTCATTCAATACTTTTAATTGATCTATTACTAATTGGAACGTATTATATCTTCTTTCTACTCTTCCAAAGATATGTAGAATCATTCCATTTTGAATATTTAAATCTCTATATCGATTATATATTTTAGGGAATATAGTAAAATCTAATGCTTGATATTCATCACTACCAACAAAGAACATCATATCCATGGCATTTTTTGTTTTTATTTTTCGAACCTTGTCTACAATCACAATAACATTTATTTTTCTATTGTGATACATTCCAACTTGATTTAAGTCAATAATAGCAGAATTGCTAGCTTTATACCCTGTGACTGGATGATTGCTTAAATAGAGTCCAAAAAGTTCTTTTTCTTTTCTAATTAAATACTCTTTATCATATTCTTCAACTATTTCTATTTCTGGTTTTAAGACAAATTCTGGATCGAGATCTTTGGTTAGTTCTGCATATCTTGTGATACTATCTAAATTTTGATATAGCGTATGATGATTGTATCCAAAGGAATCTAGACAACCTGCATCTATTAAAGATTCTAAAACTTTACTATTAATTCCATGTCCTGCGGTTCTTGCGATAAAATCAAAAATATCTATATAAGGTGTTGTTCTATTTTTCAAAATGGCTTCTACACTTACTACACCAACATTTTTTATCGCAGATAGTGGATAGCGAATTCCATCTTCTTCTACGGTATAGTTTTTATTACTATGATTAATGCATGGTTTTAAGATCTTGATTCCAAGGGATTTAATTTCATTAATGTATTCTCTTGTTTTTGATTCGCTCCCAATGACTGAAGTTAATAGATTACTATAAAAGTATTTTGGATAATAACACTTTAGATAAGCCATTTTGTAGGCAATAAGGGCATAAGCTACCGAATGGGAACGATTAAATCCGTAATTAGCAAAATTTAAAATAGTATCAAATATTTTCTTGGCTACTTCTTTAGAGTGTCCCTTTTCTATACTTCTTGTGATAAAACGCTCTTCTTCGTTTTTTAAGACATCCATTTTTTTCTTGCTCATCGCTCTTCTTAAGATATCTGCTTCCCCTAGTGTATACCCAGCAAAGCGAGAAGCTATTTGCATAATTTGCTCTTGATATATCATAATTCCTTTGGTTCCTTTTAATATTGGTTCTAAGGATGGATCAAGATAGGTGATCGCTTCTTCTTGATTTTTTCTTTTGATATAAGATGGAATATTTATCGCTGGCCCAGGTCGAAATAGAGCAATTGTTGCAAAAATATCTTCAAAAGAAGATGGTTTTAGATTTCTTAAAAAATTTCTCATTCCATCGCTTTCAAACTGAAAAATTCCTGTAGTATCTGCTTGAGCAAATAAATTTAACACATTTTTATCCTCTAAT
>JAAWDC010000179.1 GCA_022793565.1 Bacilli bacterium | reverse complement strand
GGTGCACTTTTCATAACAGCAGAATCCATATCTACTTTGCAATCTAACACACGTAAAGGATTCTTTTTCAAACGAACCTTACAATCTTCACAAAGTTCTTCTATATGTGGAGTAAAGTGATCAACCAAAGCTTGACGATAACAGTCCCTGGATTCTTTATCCCCTAAAGAATTAATATTTACTTTAATTCCTTTCAATCCTAAAATTTTGTAAATGTTAACGGCGAGAGAAATCACTTCAGCATCTATCATTGGATCATCGCTCCCCAAAACTTCAATTCCAAATTGCGTAAGTTCTCGATCTCTTCCAGATTGAGGGCGTTCATAACGATACATTGTTCCATTATAATAAAGTTTTACTGGTTGAACTGAATCTCCATACATCTTATTTTCAATAAAACTACGAACAACACCAGCTGTACCTTCTGGACGAAGAGTAATATTTCGATCACCCTTATCTTTAAAATCATACATTTCCTTACTAACAACATCTGTCTCTTCCCCAATACCACGATGATATAATTCACTTGCCTCAAAAATCGGAGTACGTATAAAATCATAATTGTACCTTTCACAAACGGCATCGATTACATTAGATACATACTTCCATTTCTTTGCTTCCAAACCATAAATATCATGGCATCCTTTTTGTTTTGTTATCATACTTATCTCCTTTACTTATATTTTCGAATTCTGTGAAAAAATAAAAAGGCAACACTACAAAGGACGAATCTAACTTCGTGGTGCCACCTTATTTCCATAATTACTTATGCTCATTTCTTTAACGCAGAATTACGTTTCTCTTACAAAAAGTGTCTTCATTAACCTCTAATAGATATTTTCACCAACCATACCCTCTCTACAAAAAAGAAAATTAACTACTCCTCTTTTCAAGAATCTATTATTATCTTACACTACTTTTTTCTAAAATTCAAGAGAACCTTTCAATTATTTAATAAGTTAAATAAGTCCTAGTTTTCTTTGAATATAATAGATTAAAATAATATTTTAGGTAATAAATACAAAACAACAAATGCTGAAACAGAAATAGAAGCAATAAATGCATACCCAATTTTATTTTTCTCTACTTCTGTAATAGATAAAAATCCATGATATAAATGTATTAAATAAGCTAACCCGCAAACCATCAATATAATAAACATTATATTAACAGAAAGATATAGACATACAAGAGCAACCAATGTAGTTACTGTCGTAAATACAGAACATACTCCCACTAAAGAAAACAGTTGTTTTATATCTGCTTTAGTCTTAAATACAGGACTTGCCATCACATAAAGCATCATCGCAGTAGTAGCAAAACCACCAGCACCCATCACAAATAATTTAATCACATCTTCTAATGAAAGAGATACTTCTGTATAATAACTTCTAGATACATTAAGATTAAATGTCATACTACCTAAATTAAAGGCAAACTCTTTCACTACCAAATAGATAAATAAAATTGTAACTAGACAATTAATGGCTATCATAATAAGTCCTAAAGTAAAATTCTCACTCTTTGCAAATTTCTTGATAGTATCAACAGGTCTTGTAAAGATTCCTCTGGCCACTTCCAAGTATTGATTAAGATAATCATTCACAGGTGCTGTAGCGACTGCTGTTGGAGTTACAACTGGTTCTTCTTGAACCACTTCTTCCTTTTTGACTGCTTTTTTAGTAGTCTTCTTCGTGCAATTACAAACTTCTCCCTCTTCTAATTTTTTTCCGCATTTTGTACAAAATTTTGCCATTTTAATACTCCTTCCTTTCCTATTAATATATTGAAAAATATGACACTAAATAAGCTGCATCCACTAATTGAAGTTTCTCATTACTAGAAACATAATATAGAATAGCATTGGTCGTATTTTTTCCGGATTTTTCTTCTACTTGATCTCCAAGTTTCTTATAATCAATTGTATAATTATAGTCAAATCTAACACCGATTGCAATCTCACCATTGTCCTCAGAGGATACAGAATGAATACTAATAGAAGTTACTTCCAATGATTTTAACGTTTTCCTCTCATTATCTACAATCTCTTTATACAAAGACTCATAAACTTCTTCTAACCCGTCCAAATCGGCATTGTCAAAATCATAGAGTTCTTTTATATCCTCCCACTTTTCTTTCTCGATCAAATGCTGATACAAAGACGTAACATCTAATTTCAATTGCTCCTCTAAGTCTTTTGTACTCTTCTTTGATAAAGAATCCAAATCAAGAGTAGCTGTATAACTATAACTAGAAGGAACTACTTGTTTTTCTACTTCAAACCCTGCAATATCAGTTACAATAGTCACTTCTGATTTAAAAATCTGAGGAATTGTATAAACATCTAATTTCTTAGTTGATGCTTTTTTATCTAAATACTTTTCCGTAAGTGTAATACCATCAATTGATACTTTAGAATTTTTAGGAACTCTAACATGGTAATTTTTTACTAAAAGAGAATCGAAATCTTCATTTAACTCCCAAGTATCAAAAATAAAATATTTTTTCTCCTTTTTCTTAATCAAATGAACTGCTTCTGAAATCTCTGATGGAGCCCCTTTCATAGTATAACTAACATCTACTTTCGCACTAAGTTTACCTTCTCCATAAGTGACACCTTCAAATCTATAATTAGTAATTTCTTGAGTATCCTTAGAAGCTTTAATAATTTCTTTAAACTTTTCTTTACTAGTAAAGGTTCGATCCCCTTCCATAGTTAAGTAATTATATAAAATATCTGCATCCCTATGCATTAATGCCTCGACATATTCCTTCGCAACTCCAAGTGGTCCAAACTTTTCACTAAAATAACGATATCCTAAAAATAATCCAAGAACAACAACAAAAACAACTGCAAAAATACGCTTGTTTTTCTTAGAAATAGACCTCTTTGGAGAAGCTTGTACCTGATCAGTTACTTCTACTACTGATTCAAGTTGATCGTCACTTTCAACAGCAGTCCCACATTCACCACAAAAAGCAGAACCCTTTCTTAGTTTAGTGCCGCATTCACCACAATACATTTTCCTCACTCCTTTACTATATTAAGTATAATTCCTTTTCTTGGAAACAACAAGTAAAAAAAAAGAAAAATCAAAATTTTAGATTTCCCTTTCCTGATTCACAATACTCTTATTATCGACAAGACTTTCATGAAGAACTTCTTCTAAACTACCGACATACATCTCCTCGATACGATCCACCCGACATCTTTCAGCCAATAAAATAGCTTTCACTTTCTCAATCGCAAGTTCTAACACATCATTTACAACAACATAATTATATTTAGTAACTTCATTAATTTCTTGATATGCTCGCTTAAATCTTTGTAAAATTTTCTCCTCTGAATCTGTTTTTCGATTTTCCAGGCGAGTTTTTAATTCTCGCATATTTGGAGGCATAATGAAAATAAATATCGCATCTGGAATGAGCTCTTTAATTCTTAAAGCCCCTTCGATTTCTATTTCTAAAATTACATCTTGTCCAAGCTGCAAATGCTCATTAATCTTTCCACGTGGTGTTCCATAATAATTTCCACTGTATTCCGTATATTCTAACAATTCGTTTTCTTGAATCTTTTTTTCAAACTCCTCCCGAGTTATAAAATAATACTCTTTTCCATTCTGTTCTTTTCCTCTAATCGCCCTAGAAGTCATAGAAATAGATAACCAAAGATTGGGAATACCTTTCAAAATCCCCTGAATAATACTACCCTTCCCCGCTCCAGAAGGACCACTAATCACAACCAAATTTCCTTTTACTTTTGATTGAATCAAATCTTTCATTATTTCATCCCCTATTAAATCTAACTAAAATTTATTCAAATTGTACCTTACTTTTGAAAT
>JAAWDC010000178.1 GCA_022793565.1 Bacilli bacterium | reverse complement strand
TGAATCCACATTTCAATATATTCTTTAAAATCTTCTACTTGTAATTCTAAGGATTTGACTTGTTCATTCATCGATTTATTGATTTCGTATAATGCTTGATAAAGTAACTCTCCTTCATAGAAATTTGGTTTTTCTAATGTCTCTAGTACTACATATGCTTTGTCTAACTCTTCGATATTGGATAGTAAATTGGTATAAAAAGATCTTTTTTTATAGTATCCAATTCCAAGGGTTAGAAATACGAAATTAAAAAGAAGAAAGCTCGTTGCTATGATTAGGGAGAAATCTATTCGAAAGGCTAAAAACATGAGCGTTAAAATTATATAAATTATGAAAAAAGAGAGTAAGAAATACGTGTTATCTTTTAAAAATTTATACCATTTCATAATAGAATATACCCTGCTTTCTTTCTTGTTTCTATTACATTTTCATACCCAACTTCTTTCAGTTTTGCCCTTAGTCTACTGATATTTACTGTTAGAGCATTATCGTTAATATACTCATCATTGTTCCATAAATCTGTCATTAATTCATCTCTCGTCACAATTCTTTTTTTATGTGTTAATAGATAATTGAGAATAATCATTTCATTCTTAGTTAAAATGACTTCTTTTTCTTTATTCTTAATAATTCCTTTTGGCATATGAATTTCTAATTCTTTATACTTTTGAATTTCTGAGGATTCTCCTACCCTTTTTAGGACGGCGGCAATTCTTAACAAAAGAATATTTGGATTATACGGCTTAGTAATATAGTCATCCGCCCCATAACTCATCGATAGAACTTCATCTGATTCACTGCTTCTACTTGTTACCATAATTATAGGTAAATTAGACTCCTTCCTTAAATCTTTTAGGAGCAATTCTCCATTCATATAAGGAATATTAATGTCTAATAGAAGTAAATCGGGGGATACAGTTAAAATTTCTTTTTTTGCATCTTTAAAGTTCTCTAGTACAATGGGTTTGTAAAAAGAATTTTCTAATAGGCTTACTAATTCTTGGCGTATACTTGTATCATCTTCTACGATCATTATTGTTTTCATTTTTCATCTTCCTTTTTTTGTTTTTATTTTATCATAAATAAAACTAGAAAAATCATTGCAATTTTGTAATAATTCCAATAAAAAATGAATTTTTATCCATAAGATAGATGTTGTTTCAAATAAAAAAGGAATCTTTCTCATTCCTATTTTAATTCTTATAGTTTCTCATCTATTCCTTTTCTCTGTCAATTTCCTTTTTATTCTGACTTCAGATTATTGATCCTCATGCTTTTCTTTAAATTGCTTAAGAATCTCTTGAAATTTTTCTTGGGATAATTCTATCAATCTAGCATCAAATGCTAACGGAGTATCTGTAATTTCTGGTCCCATCCAATATTCTTTTTGATAGGCATCCATTTCCTCCTTTGATTTAAAATCCACTTCAATTCTAGAAAGTCCTTCGTATGTTTCTTTATATACTTTAATTGAAATATTGGGACAATCTAGTAAAAGATAGCTGTCTCTTATAATTTTTTTAGAACAACTCTTTATCAGATTTAAAAACTCCTCTTCTGATATTTCTATTTTGGTAAGTACAATATTATTAATACTCAATTCTTCTTTTTCATATTTTTGTCCCTTTTTTTGAACTCGAGTTTGATTATTTAGATAGTACCTTTCATATCTTCTTGGTTCTGAAAGTTTTTTTGGACATGAGTCGAGTAACAAAAACCGTTTACTTAGTCTTTTATTTTCCAACGTGCTTTTCCTCCCGTTCTACTACGATATCATGTAGTTCCTCTATTACACCCTTTTTTACTTCTTCTGCTTCATATTGCTTCATCATATAATATTTATCTCTTTGAACTAAAATCCATATATCCATATCATAACGTTCGTTTAAGGCGTGATAATTTTCTCTTAACCATTCTTTTTGAAGGGAAGATAATTTTTCTGGTATAGGAATAAATAACTCTAAATAAGAGTCAAAACGAATATAAGACATATGCCCAAGCTTGGAGAAAATCAGAGCACAATCTTTTCCTATTACCATATCATAAGAAACTAGTTCTTCTAATTCAGGGCAATACTCACGGCAAAAATCTTTATAAATATCTGCGTGTGTCTTCTCCAAGTGATCAAATTCCTTTTCAAAAACTCCGATTTGTTTTTGACTATTTAATGGCTCATTCGCTATAATTAATACCTGACTTTCCTTCATACGGTCTCCTCACTTTTATATGTTTGAGCGATTTTCTCAGCAACTTTCACACCATCAATTGCAGCGGTTGTGATTCCTCCTGCATACCCAGCTCCTTCTCCACATGGATAAATTCCCTCCACACTAGAAACTAGCCTCTCATTTCTTACAATGCGAACTGGGGAAGAGGTTCTACTTTCTACGGCCGCTAATAAAGCATCTTCTCTATCGTATCCAGAAATTTTCTTTCCAAAAACTGGCATTGCTTCTTTGATTGCTTCTTTAATTTCTGAAGGTAGAACCTCATTTAGATTGCTCATTATATATTGACCTTTCATTATAGGAATTACCGTTTTAGGACTCACAGATGTTTTGTTTTCGCAAAAATCTTTATAAAGTTGAATGGGGATTCTTCCATTTCCCACTTGATACGCTTTTTCTTCCAATTTCTTTTGATATAAAATTCCTGATAAGGGATCTTTTCCAAAGTCCTTTGGTCCTATTGTCACCACAAGAGCACTATTAGCATTTTCGCTATCTCTATTATGATTACTCATTCCATTGATTGCCAAATGTCCTTTTTCTGAGGAGGCATTCACTACATACCCTCCTGGACACATACAAAAAGAATATACGCCACGTCCTTTTTCTGTTTGATAGGTTAACTTATAACTTGCTGGAGGTAAATATTGACTCATTTTTCCATACTGGGATTCATCGATCATCTTCTGAGGATGCATGATCCGTACACCTACTGCGAATGGTTTATTTTCCATTTGAATTTTTTTCTTATAAAGCATCTGAAAGGTGTCTCTCGCACTATGTCCAATCGCTAAAACTAGACAATCACAAGGAATTTTTTCTTGATGATTCACTTCGATTTCTTCTACTCTTTCATCTGTTATTTTTATATCTGTAAGACAAGTATTATATCGAAACTCCCCACCCATTTCTTTGATTTTTTCTCTCATATTTCGAACAACATTTCTTAATAGATCTGTTCCAATATGTGGTTTTTGTAAGTACAAAATCTCCTTAGGTGCTCCACATTCTACAAATATTTCAAATACTTTTTTCCCTCGAAAAAAGGCATCTTTTACTAAAGTATTTAATTTACCATCAGAAAAAGTACCTGCTCCTCCTTCGCCAAACTGGACGTTAGATTCCGTATTTAATATTCCCTCTTTCCAAAATGTTTCTACTGTCTTTATACGATCCTCTATCTTTTCTCCGCGTTCTATAATTAATGGATAATAGCCATGCTCTGCTAGAAGGTAGGCACAAAATAGTCCCGCTGGACCACTTCCTACAATAATTGGACGATTTTTTAGAGATTTTTCTCCTGTCTTTTGTAATTGATATTCTTCCTTTGGAGCTTTAAAAATATCTTTGGAATGATTTCTTTTTAGGATCTCTTTCTCTTTTTCTGTCTTTATATCCACTTCATAAATATAAAAAATAGCATCCTTCTTTCTAGCATCTAACGATTGCTTTTTTATCTGATAAGAAGAAATATCAGAACTGGAAATTCTTAGTTTTTTACTAACTTCTTCAATTAATCTTTGAATGGAATCTTCTAAAACTTTTATTTTTATTTGTCTTACTCTGATCATTTGTGACTAACCCCTTTTCCTGCGAGAATTCCGGAAATCCAGGCAAATCCAAGATTATATCCACCACAATCTCCATCCACATCTAGAAGTTCTCCTACGATATATAAACCTTTTGTTTTTGTAGACTCCATCGTTTCTAAATTTATTTCTGAAAGGGGAACTCCCCCACTACATACCTGAGCATTTTCAAAAGTATTGGTCTCTTTAATTACAAAATCTAAAGAGTTGATCTGTTCTATTAAGTTTATTTTTGAGGATTTGTCTAAATCTTCCCATTTTGATTCCTTCAATAGATGTGCATACTTTAATAATCCATGGATTAATTTATAATTTAAAAACCCTTCTAACAGATCTTCTACTGTTTTTACTTTTAATTCTTGATTTCTCTTTTCTAGCCATGAGAAAAGTTCTTCTTTTTCTTTGATCCATGGACAGAAGTTTATTTTTACAGATACATTTTGGTGATTAGACAAAGCTTTTGCGGCTAATCCACTTAAATTAAATATACAGATTCCGCTTAAGCCATAGTTTGTAAATTGGATTTCTCCCACTTCTTCTTTTTTTAATCTACCATTTATATATAAGGAAACAAGGACTTCAGCACGTACACCATTCCACTCTTTTAAGATGTTATTTGCTGTTTTCAATTGAGTTAAAGATGGTAAAACGGAAATTATGGAATGTCCTAACTGCTTCGCCAAAATATACCCTATACCATCGCTTCCCGTTTTTGGGCAAGCGCAAGAACCGGTGGCAAGTACGATACAGTCAAATTCTAGAGCTTCCTTTTCTTGATTTATTACAAACTTATTTTCCTTTTTGTCGATAGTTTCTACATAAAATTGATGAATCCGTTTTACCCCTAAACGATCCAATTCTTTGATCATAGCACTTTTTATGCTTGTCGCTTGGTTAGAATATGGATAATAATATCCGTTTTTGATTTTTGGAATAATACCGAGAGAATCAAAAAACGCAAGAACTTCTTTTTGATTTTCTTTTGTTAAAATCTCTTTTAACTTTTCACTATCTTTAGAATAGTAGTGACTAATTTCTTGCTCTTCATTCCAATAATTACATCTTCCATTTCCTGTAATTAAAAGCTTTTTAGCACAATCTGAATTTCTTTCTAGGATCGTTACATCCATTTGATTTCTAGCCGCTACGATGGCAGTGGTTAGACCAGAGGCTCCTCCTCCAAT
>JAAWDC010000177.1 GCA_022793565.1 Bacilli bacterium | reverse complement strand
TTTTTTGAATACAAATTATATTTTATCTAATAAATATCTTTCTATGGGAGAGGGCTATATTCCAGAAAACTTAGAACAAGTAAACAACTCTTATACTAGTGGAAATCGATTATTGGTTCGTGAGGCAAGAGAATCTTTTGAACGGATGGCACAAGCTGCGAAAGAAGATGGTTATACTATTCGTGCGATGTCTGCCTATAGGTCTTATCAATATCAAAAAGAACTCTATCAGCGTTACGTTGATCAAGATGGTGTAGAAAATGCAGATACATATTCCGCTAGACCTGGTTTCTCAGAACATCAAACTGGACTGGTTGTAGATGTAGATAATGCTAAAACTGTTTACACAAAATTTGAAACTACTAAGGAATTCTTATGGATGCAGGAAAATGCTTCCAACTACGGATTTATCTTGAGATATCCAAAGGGAAAAGAAAACATTACCGGTTATACTTACGAATCCTGGCATTATCGATATGTGGGAATTGATATTGCTAAAAAGATGAAGGAAACTGGTCTAACATTTGATGAATACTATGTGCGTTATATAGAAAAAGAGGGCATTTAATCTGTCTAAGTAGTTGGGATAATTCATTTAACTCCAGTGAGGTTTTACACTTTATTGGAGTTTTCTATTTTGCCCTTCCCGATATATTTATTACTATTCTCTTTTGGAATTAACTATTTTTCTTTACCAAAATAAAAGTAAACACATTCTTTTTTGTGTCTACTTTTATTCTTTCAGTTCAAATTAGTTTTCTTCGTTTTAAAATAGATTTGTCGAACTTAGCGGTTGGTCCTTTTCTTCAGAAAATGTGTAGTAATTAGTAATATCTTCTTCTAAGTTATAGCCTTCTTCTTTTGTATACAGAGTACAGAGAATCTCTCCAACTTCTACATCATCCCCTATTTTCTTTTTTAAAACAATTCCTACTCTTGGATCTATCTTGTCTTCTTTTGTTTTTCTACCTCCACCAAGATCTAAGGATAGTTTGCCAAACTGATAGGCATCCATTCCAATAATATGTCCTTTTTTGCTAGATGGGATATCCTTGGTATACCCACTAACTCGTAATTCTCCAATATTTCCTCCTTGGGATTCGATCATTTCCATAAACTTTTCATAGGCTTTTCCTGTTTTAATACTATCTTCTACTCGACGACTAGCTTCTTCAATTGGAATTCCCAGACCTAATTGAACCATTTTAGCGGCCAGTGCTTTAGACAAAGCAACTAAATAATTATTTTCCTCATTAGATAGAATTTTCATTACTTCTAAAATTTCTAAGGCATTTCCAATACTTGTTCCTAGTGGGATATCCATATAGGTGATCATTGTATCTACTTCTTTTCCATAGTGTTCTCCGATTTTTTTCATTAATCGAGAGATTTCTATGGCATCCTCTTGTGTTTTTAATAAAGCACCTTTTCCTACTTTTACATCTAATACGATCTTATCAGCTCCAGAGGCAATTTTTTTACTCATAATACTAGAGGCAATTAGCGGGATCGATTCTACTGTTCCAGTCACATCCCTTAGTGCATATATTTTTTTGTCTAATGGGGCCAAATGAGCAGTTTGACTGATGATAGAAAAGCCTACAGTATTTAATTGTTGAATAAACTCTTGTTCGCTTAGATCGACACGAAATCCTGGAATACTTTCTAACTTATCAATTGTACCACCAGTATGACCTAATCCTCTACCACTCATTTTAGGAACTTTAACTCCTAAAGATGCAACTATCGGTGCGACAATTAAAGTAGTTTTATCTCCTACTCCACCAGTAGAATGTTTATCGACAGTCGTCCCTTCTACTTCACTTAAATCTAACATATCTCCACTTCTAATAAATACATCGGTTAATTTAAATACTTCGTCTTCACACATTCCATTCGCACAGATTGCCATTAATAATGCACTCATCTGATAATCTGGAATCTCTCCTCGATCATATCCTAGGAAAGCTTCTTCAATCTCATGATCGGATAATTTGCTACCTAATCTTTTCTTATTGATGATATCTACCATTGACATACTTTTCACCCTCTATTCTAATTTTATTATATCTAAAAAGAAGGAGGCTGTATATCAAATTCCATAGAGTGGGTGTTAAGTGGACAGTTTTCTTAATAGAATTGTCTAGATCTTTCCATTGGAAATTCTGAATCTTGCTCAATTTCTTCTAATTCTAATGGATTCAATGCATAACCTGTTCCATTTTTCATAATAGCTTCTTTGGCACTAATTTGAGGTTCTAATTTTACATCTACCCCTTTTAAAATAGATGCCTTTTGGAAAGCATCACAATAGATTCTGGCATTTTCTTCTGTTAATTCAATATAACCATTTTCTATCAATTCCTTGGCAAATGCTTGTTCCTCTGGAGTAGTTAAAAAATATCCTGGATCAGGAGCAGTTGGAAGTTCCGTATTTTCTTCTATTGCATCATATCTTCCTTCATTACATCTTACTGTTGAAAAGAACTGCAAATAGCTGGTATCCACTAAGTAGTCTGTTTCTTTTATCTCTTGATTTTCTATCGTAAGTATCGTTACTGTTCCAAATGCATGATTCCATAAATACCCAAAACATTGTTGAGCTAAGTTTTTAGTTACATTAAACCCTATTTTTTCAAATGGTAAAATAGACAACGCTTGTCCCAATTCACAGAGTCCATTTAATGAATTTTTCTCTACATTGATCCCAAAGCTTTGCCATGTTTTTCTTGTATGAGCAACTGCCCAGTCTAAAAGAACTTTAGACTCTTCTGGTGTTAATGGACCAATATAACCATCAAATTCTTTTTTTGATTGATCAATTTTGGTTACAACCCTATTTAATGCTTGTTGATCTACTGCAGGGATCTTATTTTGGGCATCAATTATAAATGATTCATTTTCTCCAATTAGATATAATTGGTATCCTCGCTCTGATTGTATTTGATACATTTTGCATTTCTTATAATATTCTGACCATAATTTAGCTAACTTTTCATGTTTTTCGTTGCTTGGAGAAGTATTGTATAGCTCTTCTATTTTATCTAATATCTCTTCTAGTTCTTTCATATTACATGCTCCTTTTTTTAATTATAACATATAGAGA
>JAAWDC010000176.1 GCA_022793565.1 Bacilli bacterium | reverse complement strand
TGGCGAGTCTTTGATTGCGTTGTAAAGTTCTAATGATTAACGTTAGAACTTTTTTATGTGCTTCTATTTTTCTTGGGTTTTTTATTGATGTTCTAGTCCATTTTTAGTATAATGGACATGATAAGATATGTGGCATATAGATGTAATTCATATAAGAAAATAGATTGGGGGAAGAAATATGTTTTTTGAAAAAATTAATAAGAATGGGTTTTCTTTCATTGAGATGATGGTTACATTAGTTATTTTAAGTATTATAATGGCAATTGCTATACCTGCGTATCAGTCATATATTGCTTCTTCACAGAAAGAGTCCTTTAAAACGGCAGAAAGAAGTTTGATTGATGCGAGTACTACAGCTATGTTGGAATGTGTAAACAATCGAAAGAGTAGTTTTTGTAAGGATAAGAAATTTCCTCAAAAAGAAGAGGAATATACTTTACTTTCGTTACAAGAGTTGATTGAAAATGGATATATGGATCCAATCCATGATCCAGTACATCGTGGAAAATATTGTGATAGTGAAAATTCTTATGGGTATGTCTTAAAAAACAAAGAGGCTGGTTCTGGAGGATATACTTATTATTCTTGCTTGAAGTGTAATGGTTATGAGAGTAAGGATTGTAGTAATGAGGTTTTTAATAAATAAGAACGGAGATAGATTTTATGTCTAGGGAGGTTCCGATGAAAGAAGAAAAAGGGTTTACGTTGCCTGAGTTATTGGCAGCATTGGTTATTTTGGCTATTTTATTAGGTCTTACAATTCCTGCTATTGGATCTTATATGAAGCATGGGACAAAGGCTTATTATCGGGGATTGGAAACGGATATTTTGGCAGCAGGTAGAGATTATCTTTTGGACTATAAAAGTTTGTATCCAAGGGAAGTTGGAAATTCTGCGGTAATTACTTTAGAAGAGTTAGTAGATAATAAGTATGTTGATCCTCCTAAAGATGAAAAAGGAAATGAGTGCGAAGGAAAAATTACGGTCGTAAAAAAGGGGAGAAACAAGTATGATTATCATACTTGTTTAGTTTGTGGGAATTATTATCAGTCTGCGGCTAAAAATTGTGAGTATACAGGAACAAACAATGTTTCTAAAAACTATACAATCAATTTGAATGGTGAATTACCTGCTCGAGTGAATCAAGGGTCTACTATTACTGTTCCAACTGCTACAGTAACAGAACTTCAAGGTTCGGAAACTAAAGTTATAGACAATCAACTTAGTGGAAGACCAAAGACAATTGATACGACGGTTTTGGGAACGACAAGTGTTACTTGGACTTATCGAACTAAAAAAATATCTCGAAATGTTACCATTATTGATTCAGTGTCTCCTGTAATAGAAGGTTTGCAGTTGAGATATTCTAGCGGAAATAGTTATAGTGGAGCTATTACGAATCGAGATATGACTCTTTATGTGGATGCGATGGATTATGCTTGTGTTTTAGGTAGTGAATGTCGAAATAGATATCCAAACTTAGAAGGAAGTGGGATAAAGAGTGTCCAATATAAAGAGAAAAATGATGCTGATTGGACAGTATATAATACAAAAAAGAAAAATCCTACAGTTGTAATTCAAAAGACGGTGTGGGGAGAACTTCAAGTAAGAGTAGTTGATGAAAGCGGAAATTCTAGTGCGATACAAACAATTCAAGTGCAGATGGATAGAGATATTCCTACCAAAACAGCAGTTTCTTATATTAGTGGAAGTAGTTCTAATCAATGGCAGAATAGAATTCAATTGAAATTAACTGCAACAGATAATGTTGCAATTCGATATTATGAAATATATAAAGATGGTGCATATTATGCTACCACTGGGGATACTTGGACTCCTCCTAATAATTTTAGTAGTAATAATGTAACTTTCCGAGCTGTGGATGTTGCAGGAAATAAAGGTCCTTTTTCCGATAGTCAAAGGATTCATATGGATATTGAGCCTCCAACGAAACCAACAATTAATTTGAATGGATATGCTTCTGGAGCGTGGACGAACAAAGATGTTAGACAAACTTTTAGTGCAAGAGATAATGTGGCAGTTCATTCTTATGAATTTGCCTATGATAGTCCTGGAACTTCTGGAACTGTTGTATCTAATCCATGGATTATTACAACCGATGGTCAGTGGACGATTTATATACGCGCCGTTGATTCTGCAGGAAATAAAGGTCCTTGGTCGGATCCTTATGTTGTACGTCGAGATACTGTAAAACCAACTTGTAGTTTGGCTGTTGTGAATGTTCCAAGTACTGTAAATGGGTACTTTACTTCGCCAGTTGATATTGGTTTTGCTGAAGCTAAGGATAATGCTAGTGGTGTTCGTGGTACAACGATTGATAGACCTTTCCTTGATACTACAACAAGTATAACAGGTGAGATTGTTACAGGATCTGTTACAGACAATGCGGGTAATTCTAATCTATGTAAATTGAGTGTGAAAACGGATATGGTAACCCCCAATCTAAATGCTAAAGTTAATCCACTTCTTTTGAAAACAGAGGACTATACTTTTTCTAATAATATTAATGCAACTTTTGGACCAACGGGTGGTCAAGTGACTTGTAATCCTTTATCTAGTCGTAGACAAGGCGTGTATACTGTTACTTGTACGGCTTTAGGAAATAATGGGAGAATGAAGACGACGGATTTCTTAGTAAGACATAGTTATGATGCGGTAGGGAATCCTTGTCATAAGGAGGTTACTTTTACTTGTTCTAATCCAAGAAATTGTCATCAGCCAAGTAGTGAGAGTTGGAGAGAGGGAACTGTTTGTACCTATACTTGTACTGATGGAAAGGAGCGGGAAGAGGTATCTCGATATAAATGTGACGTTTCTTCTAGTTGTCCAACAGGATGGGGTGGCGTAGGAAATGAGTGGAGTGATACAGAGATGCAAGAGACTACGTGCTACTCTTGTCCATCAGGTGGTACTTTAAACGATAAAATTTGTACTTATTAGATGTTTGACCTTTAGGTATTGATTATGGATTAGTTATAGTTTTGGGGGAGTAAGGAAATGAAAATTAATTGGGACTTTATAGGAAATGAAAAAATAATTTCTGAAGCAGAATATAAGAAGATAGAAGCGATTCAAGAGATAATGAACAAGGAGAAATCGATGTTGGGCTGGAAGGATGTTGACGTGATGATTTCTTCTTTAGAAGTTGAGGAGATCTGGAATCTATCTAAAATGGTTCGAAATGCGTGTGACGTTTTTATTGTGATTGGAGTTGGTGGATCTTATCTTGGTAGTAAAGCAATTATTGATGCTTTAAGGCCATATTTTTCGAAGAGTACGCCTGAAATTATTTTTGCAGGGCATCAATTATCTTCTGAGTATTTGAGTAATCTTTTAGAATATATTGAGGGAAAAAGAGTGTTTTTGAATGTGATTTCAAAATCAGGGAAAACATTAGAACCAACGATTGCTTTTCAAAAGTTATATACATACTTAAAGAAGCATGATTTGGAATATATGAAGCATGTAGTAGTTACTACTGATTCAGAAAGTGGATTCTTAAGTACTTTTGCCAAAAAGGAAGGACTCAAAGTATTAAATATTCCAAGAGAGGTTGGTGGACGGTTCTCTGTTCTTTCTGCTGCTGGGTTATTCCCTATTTCTGTTTTTGGAGTCGATATTAAGGCGCTTCTTCAGGGCGCTCGGTCTATGGAGGGGTGTTTCTTTGAGGCAGCTCAATATGCGATTGTTCGTAAGCATATGGAGGATTCCTTAAAATTTGTAGAGGCCTATACTTTTTATGAGGAGAAACTTTCCTCTTTTGCAGCTTGGCTACAACAATTATTTGCTGAAACACAAGGGAAAAATAAGAAAGGAATTTTGCCAATTATTAATCCAAACACTACCAATTTGCATTCAATTGGACAGTATTTTCAAGAGGGACGAGATATTCTTTTTGAGACAGTATTAAGAGTTGAAAAAACAAAGGATCTTTTTTTAGAGGAGTATAGTCAAACAATGCATCAGATTAATCAAATTGTTCTTGAACAAGTAGCTTATGCCCATGTAGAGGGAAATACTCCTAGTATTATAGTTACCATTGATTCCTTGACTCCGATGGAACTTGGAAAGCTTATTTATTTTTTTGAAATGAGTGCAGCGATTGGCGGATATTTATTAGATGTTGATCCGTTTAATCAGCCAGGTGTTGATGCATATAAAAAATTAGTGAATCAAGAGTTAAAGAAGTTATGATTTATATTTTTTGTGGTTTTCGAGTAAAATAAATTATTGTTACTTGGAAACTTCTTTTTGTGTTAACTTAATGTCAACTTTTGTTTTTTGTTTTGTGTAT
>JAAWDC010000175.1 GCA_022793565.1 Bacilli bacterium | reverse complement strand
TTTGTTTCGTATTAATAATTTCCTCAATAATTGCACTTTTCTCTTTTTCTAATGGTTTTAAGGTATTACGATCATAAATAATATAACTAAGCCCAGTACGAACCTTTACTTGATGAAGATCCCACAAAATCTCATTATTAATTGAATTAACAGCATGGTTAAACTCATGAACTAAATTATCAAGTAACTGCATTAACTCAATATTTTCATAGTTATTTAAGACGATTCCCTTGCGTGTAATAACCTTATCTCCATCAACATAAGGAATAGAAGAATAATAAGCCTGAAAAACCATATCTTTTTGATCACGAACAAAAATAGGAATTTTCTCAAAACATCGAAAAATATATCTCTCATTCTCTAAACCATATTTCACAACAAAGGCAGGAACAATCAAATATAATAAATGGCTGATATTGCTTGGATATTGATATTTCTCTATTAAAGAGGAAACAACACCCTTAGAACGATTCATAAGTTCATTTAAAGTTCTTATATCCATATCTCCATCTACTTTCTATTATCATTGTACCCAAAAAAGAATTAGAAAACAATTATTTTTCTTTTAAACTAGCTGGGAGAATTACCCCATCCCCATATTTTTCTGTAATACGGTCCAAGACCTCCTGAATTTGATTACTATGAAGATCTTTCTCTTGATCAAAGAAAGAAACTTGTTTATGATTTTCTTCTGTAAAATCAGCAAGACGAATTCCAATCAATCGAAGAGGTTCACCACGCCAACCATTCTTTAAAATTAATAAAGATATTTTATAAATCTCTTCTGTTACATTCGTTGGATTAACAAGTTTCATTTGATGACTATAACTAACAAAATCTCCTGTTTTAAAAATCAAAGCAACCGTTTTAGCAAACAGTTTTTCTTTTCTAGCTTGTCTTCCAACATTATCGGCCTGACGGAGCAAAATCTTTTTAAGAATTGGAATAGAGTCAATATCTTGAGCTAAAGTTTCACTAACACTGATACTACGACTTTTAGAAGAATCCATGGAAACTAGACTATAATCGATTCCATTCGCATAATTATGCATCAACTCACCTTGACTTTTAAATCGTCGCTTCAACATATGAGGATCTGCCTTAGCCAAATCACCAATCGTTAAAATCCCCATTTCCATTAACTGCTTACTAGAGGACTTTCCTACCATAAATAAATCCTTAACTGAAAGTGGCCACATCTTCGTTTCAATTTCATTTTGAAAAAGCGTATGAACCCTATTGGGCTTTTCAAAATCACTTGCCATTTTCGCACACAATTTATTATTGGCAATCCCTATATTAACAGTATACCCAAATTTTTCATAAATTTCATTTTTTATACGATGTGCTAAAGAAAGATAGTCAGAATAAAGCAGTGAAGTTCCCGTCATATCCAAAAAACATTCATCGATGGAAAAACGCTCAATTTTATCCGTGAATTGACAAAAATATTCATATAACTGATTAGACTGCTGCCTATAAAGTGCATAATCCCCACGGAAAACTTTTAAACCAGGACACTTTCTACGTGCCATGAATAAAGGTTCTGCTGTTACAACACCCATCTTCTTTGCGACTGGACTCTTCGCAGTGACAATTCCTCTTCGTTTTTCTTCATCTCCACCAATAACAGAAGGAATTGTTCGAATATCTACTCCATATCCTTTCCGTAATAAATCCACTGCAGTCCAAGACAAAAAAGCATTGTTTACATCAATATGAAAAATAATTCTCTCTTTCATGCCATCACCTAAGAATATTATAAAATAGAAAAAAATAGGAAACAATCGAACACAGATCATTTTGTCAATAAAAAAGCTCTTCATTTTTTGAAGAGCTTTATCTTTTAATTAACTTCCATAAAATGACCTGGTGCATCGCTTTTTCTTTTTAATAAATAGACTCCTAATCCAATTAATAGGACAGAAACACCTCCAACTAGCCAAAAATGTAAGTTACTAGATAATTGAATAGATTCTTTTTCTGATGGCGTTACTGAATCATCTGAACTATTTCCTATGTTTTGAGAATGATTTAAATCTTCTGAAATATCCTCTTTCTCTTGTTCCTTTTCATCCTCATATGCAATAATATATTTCTTTAATCCTGTAACCTCAACAGAAACTTGATTCTCTCCAACACGTATATAACGTAAAGATTTTAAAGAATCATTAGGACCAACTTCATAGATTGCAGATAATTTCTTAGTTGGATCAATTTTAAGAAGCATCTCGAATGTCTCTGTATCTAATGTTTCTTTCCCAGTAGCCTCTTTATCGAAATAAACCTCAAAATACTTACTATCTTTTCCAACACTATCTTGAAGAGAACTGCTTAACTCTAATGTATTTTCCTTTAAAGATCCTAATTCTTTCAAAGTATCTACTGGTAACATTATAGATACTGTATCTGTAAAATGTGTACGGTATTCAACCTGTGTATTATCAACAACAGAATTATCTGAAGAATTTGAATTACTAGGTTTCTTTACATCGCTTGAATTCACTGGATTCTTAGAAACATTATTTTGCTCTGGAATAATCCAATCAACACTAGCTATCGCTTTATTTTGATTTCCTGCAGCATCCTGATAAATAAACTCAAAAGTTCCGTTTTTAGTAAATGTATATGTATTACTTCCATTGTTATTTAAGATGGTAATACTTTCCTTATCAGATACCAATGTCGCAACAACTGGTTTAGATCCCTTTGTTGTACGATCATATTTAATAGAGGCCGTAGGAACTTCCCTATCGATCCAATTAACAGCAGCCGTTAGAGTTCTATCGATTCCATAGATATCTCTATATTCAAAAGTAAATGTCCCATTTTCAACAAATTCATAAACATCGCTACCATTATTATTCAATATCGTTATTTCCGAATTTGAACAAATCAAACGAGCTACAACATTTTGATTAGTTGCTGTTGTTATACTATATTGTACACTGACTTCTGGTAAAATTTTAATTGTTGTATCTTCAAAAAAGTTAAATGCTCTTGCTGTAATCCAATTTCCATTTGTACGATCTGCAACAATCTTTATATATTGTACACGCTTAGGTTCTCCAATATCAAAATCCTTAATGTTTGCTATCGCCTCTGCAACTGTATTGGCTTGGTTTGTATATGTTAGATTTTTCTTGCTTGTTAGAACTTCAAAATTTTCTCCGTCCATACTTCCATAAACAGTTCCATCATAAATTTTTCCGTTTCCCCCTCCAGCTGGTACAAACTCTACAGAAGAAATATATCTAGGTTCATCTAATTTGATGATTATATATCTTTCTGTATCTGTTCCATTCCATGCTGAATGCCAATTTGTATTATAATTTCCATCAATTGCATTTGTAGCATGTCTTTTTTGAGCGGTTGCTTCTGTTGATACTTTATGGATAGCTAAATGATCAATGGATACATATTTTCTTGTATCTGGTTGATTATCTTGTGTAAAACTATAGGTTACTTCTTCACTTGGTAAATAAATTCCTGTTGCCCCTACTCTTACTTGTACAGTCTTATCTCCTGTAAGATCTGGCTCTGAATCCCTATAAGAATTCCATGGATCAGTTTCCTTCATTCTCCATTCATAAGTTTCATTTACTCCAATTACACGATTCTCTAAATCATTGTTGAAAAGTGTAGCTGAAATCACTGCTTGTTGAATATCAATCTTATATAAATTTTCATCATTATAATTCACTCCAACGATATGTACATAAATATCATTTTCTGTCGTGATCTTTGCGATTTCTTCTGGAGTTAATTTTAATTTATGTTCTTCTTCTGCAGTGAAAGAAACTTCATTCCATGTTTGTTTTCCATCTAAACTGTAATCCCAACGAATTCCACTTCCATCAAAACGATCTGATAAAACGATACTTTCACTATTTTCTCCATCAAATGAGAATGTAGCTAATGAAGAATCTACCTTTCCTAATAAATATGAAGCTAAAAGTCTTGTTACTGATGGTTGTAATACTTCTGTTCCATTATATTCTTTTCCTTTATTTAATGTATCTGTTAATAATAATGAGAACTTAAATTTATAAGCATTAGATGTTAATTTTGGCTCTATTTTTTCCATTAAATTATAAAATGGTAATGGGAATTCTAGTAGTGCTTCACTCATTTCACTTGCTAAATTGTAGATCTCTTCTTCTGTTTTAGTTTCATCATTTAAATATAAATCTATTAATTCATACCATGCATCTACATTGAAGTCTAATGCCTTGATTGCTTCTCTTAAATATTGCTCTTTTACTGCTTTATTTGTTGCGTATACATCAGCAGCCATAACTAATTTTGCTGATTTCTCATAGTCTTCAAATCGGTTAAGGGCTTCTTGAGCCATAATGATATATGGTACATTATATCCTTTTACATATCGTCTATCATTTCCCCATCCAAGAAGCATTCTTTCTCCCTTCTCAGATAGTGTCCATCCACTTACATCATTATCAATTCCCCAATATCCTTTTCCATCTGCATTTTCAGTATAATATATAATTGCCGCATGTCCTGGCTGTCCGATTACTGCTGCTGCTATTCCATGAACTGCTCGAATATTAGATCCTGTCTTTGAAATTCCTCCACAAACTGCTCCTGTATTAAACTCTGTTCTAAAGTTCATCCATACTTTATAGACCATGTTTCCTTCTGTACTATAGGTTACTCCATACTTTGAGAAGATTCCATTATATTTTTGATCCCAATACTCCTTTTTGTCTGGGTCATGGAATACTGGATTGGCATAATTTGGCCATATGTAAGCGATATATGGATGTGGTGTTAAATATGTCCAAGCTCTGTTTGGGTTTTGATCGATGTATGATTGTGTATAATCATACAACCATAATACTTCTTCATCATCTAGGGCTGTATTCATTACAAATCGCATTTCTTCGACTGTATAACTTTCAAACCACTTTGTAATATCTATATCTGCTGTTGCTCTAAATTTTCCTTCATCATATAACTTTTTGAATGTCTCATATCGTACTAATGCATTTGACTGATTCTCTTTCGCACTTGGTTGCGTCCATAATGCAACTTTTGCTGAATGGGTTAAAGATAAGGCAAATGCCATTCTTTTATAGACTTGACCTTTTACATTTCCATAAGAAGATACTTCTGTTACTGCCCAATCATCTCGATGCGTATTATATAATTCTACTAATACTTTTAATGAATTTATATAGCTCCCTGCTGGTTTTCCTCCTGTTATATATAAATTCAAATTATCTCGATCACTCATTAACCAACGAAGTACATCTCTATATTCATCACTATATTGAGCATACATTTGTAAAATATCGTATCCCGCATTCTTTACAAGCTCTCTTTGTAATAATGTTAATTCATAATCTCTTAACATTTGTTCTGGTGTTTTTCCAGCCAATATTCTATCATATTCTTCTACTGTTTTAATAAAATCAACTTTTGTTGTTTCTTCTACATAGTCTTCTTTAATTAGTTTAGCATTGGCATATACTGCATGATCAGATCCTTGATTTCTAAGACTATCACAAACTAATTTTAAATATTTTACATTTCTTATATCGATTTTTACAGAAACAGCGTTACTTACACCCTTCATTACTGGTGGATTCTGTTCTGTTTTTAAATCCCAATTTTGTCCATCCACTGAAGTATAGATGTAGAATTTTACTCCATTTCCATTATTTCCTGCACTTTGATCTACCCCAATATAAGAAGTAAAATAATCATAGTTATAACTACTAACATCATATACTACAGTTGATGTGGCATGAGCCAAAACTCCTTTGATAAATGAAGTTTTAACACCATCAATATTTAAAGTAATCAATGCATTATTATAACTTGTATTAATATTAGTATCTAACAAAATACTTCCATAGCCTACTGAGGACTGATCCTTTATATATGGTGTATCTGATAAATACCTAAATTTCTCTGTATTATAAGACAGATATGTATATGCATTACTTTCAACATGCTTTGTTTTTGGGAGATTCGTTGATGATAATGGAATAGATATGACTCCAACTCCCAAGAAAATTAGACCTAAAATTAATATTTGTACTTTAACATTCTTTAATACTTTTTTCACAATCTCTTCCCCCTTTAAATTTGCTATATTATAGCATATTTTTTTTATTTTGTAAATAGAAATCTTTTAAATGATTGTGTATAATGGTTTGGGGAAGGAAAACAAAAAGAGAAATCTCTGATAAAATGTAAGTGTTCAAACCACATATAAAGGAGATTTCTCATATGACTATTATACTACAAAAATATAAAAATTTAATTAATAATTTAATTAATGATTACTTTTCGGACAAAATTGATACAATAATTAACTCTTTCACTAATTACGATATTAGTAATTATATAAATTTAGTGTCATCATTTGATACTAATATGTGTGATTTTGTCAAGAAGGCTCTCATTACTTTAATAGAAGAACTCGATAAAGCATATTTAAGCTCCAATGAGAGAAAAAGAAAATATCACATTAAATCATATAATAAAAGAACCATTCTAACGATATTTGGAGAAATAACGTACACTAGAACATTTTATAAATCTAAGCTTAATAATAAATGTTTTTGTTATATAGATCGGATGTTAGGACTTAAAAAATATGATTATTTTGATCCTTATATTAAAGCCGAAGTCTTAGACTTTGTATCCGATGATAATTATTCTAAAACGGCTAAACATTTAAATTCTTTAATTGGTAATAGGATTTGTTTAAAAGAAAAAGAGAAATATTTATCTAGACAAACAGTTAGAAATATTGTTTTAAAAGAAAAATTATCTTGTCCTAAAATAAAAAAACTACCTGATGTCCAAGAATTATATATTATTTCTGACGAAAAATGGATTCCAACACAAAATAATCATCATAAAAAGATAATGCAGAAATCGATTGTTATCTTTGATGGTTTTACCTCTATTGGAAAAAGAAAATATTTAAATAACAAAATGACTTTTTCTGGTAGAGATGAGGATTTTATTTATGAGGCGATTGAATATATTGAAAGTGCTTATGATACCACAAAGATAAAACGTTTCTATATGTTAGGAGATGGTGCCACTTGGATTAAAAATCTTAAAAATTATTTCAACTATAATAATGACATTAAAATTATTCAGGCACTAGATAAATTTCATTTAAAACAATCCCTTTTTAGAATACTCCCAAAAGAGGATGTTACCAATACTCTTTTAGAATATATAATTAACCAAGATAAAAACAATTTTGATAGGTTAACAAATGAAATCATCGATTTATATCCTGATAGACAAGAGAAGATCATAGAATGTAAACAATATATTTTTAACAATTGGAATAATATTAAAAATTTATATAAGTATAGTTTATCTTGTCCTATGGAATCTCAAATTTCACATACCTTTGCTTCTTATTTTACCTCCAGGCCTAAGGCTTACAGTAAAAACACAATAGACAAACTCATTAAATTAAGATTATTAAAGAAGAATAGATATAACATTAAAAAGCTTTTTCTTAATAATATAAATTATGATTATATAATCAACCTAAACAATATACAAATTGATTGTTCTATATTTAATAGGAATGATACATATTCTATTTATTCTTTAGCTAAAAGAAAACATTTTAGACTAAATTAAAAAGATTGATAATAATTACCAATCTCTTACATTCAGAGTTTTTTTGATATTTCCCCAAAACTCTTTACACTAACCCATCAAAACAGGAGTGATCTATATCGGATTTTCCTCTAAATTTCCCTATTTCAAAGCTTAAAAAAAGAACTTCTCTTAAAGAAAAATTCTTTTTTTACTATTCTTTTCCTGATTTTACATCTTGAATTTTTTCGATAATGTCATCGTCGAAAAATTGCCAAGTACATTTGATTATAATGTAAGCTGGTAACCCGATTACTATTCCTATAAAGCCAAAGAAACGACTAAAGAATCCCATTGTAATAATCACTAAAACTGGATTGACATTATTAGTTTTTCCATAAATATGTGGAGATAATATATATCCATCTAAATTTGGGAAAATCAAGGTAATAATCAAGGTCGCAAGACTTAGTTTCCATGAAATTGCTGTTGCTGTAATTACAGCGATTATGTTGGTAATAATTCCTCCAAAATATGGAATCACGGTTGTAAAACAAGCAAGCAATCCTAATAGTAACCAGTTCGGATGTCCTACTATTTTAAACAAAACGGAATATTCAAAGAACTGGATAATCATAAATATAGCTAATCCGTGTAGATAATTTCCAATTTCAATATCTAGTTGTTTGAAGTAGCGGTATCCTTTTTTTGTTCTTTTTCGTAAAAAGCGTTTAATAAAAGCGCGAATCTTTTCCATATCAACCAATAGATAGATTCCAACGATGAATATGATCATTAAATTGGTTAAGAAGTTTACACTTTTTCCTAGAATATCGATCGTTCCTGTTGAAATATAAGTACCAAAATCTTTGACTAAACTATTTAAAGCTTCTAGTATTGTTTTTTCAAATCCACCAAGCTCAATATCAAATTTTCCGTTAAAATTATTGATTACATCTGTTACAGTTTTAGTAAAAGAAATCAACTGATCATAAACTACTGGGACTGTAACCCATACTAGACCAATAATAATCAATAATACGATTAATACAACCGATAATAAGGCAATTGGTCTTCGTACTCCTTTATCTTCTAATTTTTTAACAAAGGGTCTTAAAATATAAGCAAAGACAAAGGCAAGCATAAATGGGGTCATGATACTAAAGATCTTTCGAATCAATCCTCCCCAATATCCTGAGGTAATTAAAATTATGTAACAAATCAAAAGAAGTAACAAGACATTTACTAACTTGTAATTTATGTGTTCTTTTTTCATAGAATTCACCTCTCTAATAATATTGTAACTGGGCCATCATTGATTAATTTTATTTTCATGTCAGCCCCAAATTTACCAGTCGCAACAGGAATTGCTTTCGCTAATTTTTCATTCCATAATTGATATAATTTTCCTGCTTCTTCTCCACCAAGTGCCTCTATATAACTTGGTCGGTTTCCTTTTTTGACATCTCCATAAAGTGTAAACTGAGAAATAGAAAGGATTTCCCCTCCTACTTCTAAAACACTCTGATTCATTACTCCGTTTTCATCCTCGAAGATTCTGAGATTTAATACTTTGTGAACCATCCAGTCTATCTTTTCTTCCGTATCTCCCTTGGTAAATCCAACTAGGAGAACTAGTCCTTTGGGTATTTTCCCAATGATCTTTTTCTCCACTGTACACGAAGCTTCTAGACTTCTTTGTACGACAACTCTCATTATTTCATCAACCTTTCTACTTTTGTCACATAGATCAGTTTTCCTAATTCTGAGAACACTTTCTCTAAATGGCTTAAATTACGGACATATAGATCTGTTTCATAAACTGTGTCATCCCCATGGCTCATTGTTACAAACTTATCGATTCCTGCATCTTGCATATTAATTTTTTGGAGCATTTCGATGATTTTGTTTTCTTTTGTATTACAGTGAATTAAGATTGTTGTTACATATTTGTCAGTCGTTTTCTCACTCCAACGGACATCTACATTTCTTCGTTCTAATACTTCTAGATTATGACAACTTGCACGATGTACGCTGATTCCATTTCCTTTTGTGATATAACCGACTATTGCATCCTCTGGAATCGGATTACAACAATTGGCTAAATTTACTTTTACTTTGTCAATTCCAGACACAAGAATGTCTGCATCTCCATTTTTTATTATGTTCTTTTTTGCATGCTCTAGTGTTGGATCTTCTTCCTTTTTAAAGATTTGATTGACTACCATCATTGGAGAATTTTTTCCATTCCCAATTTCTAAATATAGTTCTTCTAGTGTTGTTATTTTTAAACTTTTATATAGTGTCTCTATATTTTCTGTTGTAAAGAAGGTATCATAGGCAATCTTTCTTTTTCTAAGTTCCTTTTCAAGGCTATCTTTTCCACGTTCAATGTACACTTCTTTTTCGCTTTTTGTAAAGAATGAACGAATTTTATTTCTAGTTTGCGTTGATTTTACAATATTAAGCCATTCTCTAGAAGGCCCTCTCGAACTCTTTGAAGTGTTTATCTTAACAATATCATTGTTCTTTAATTTGTAATCTAGTGGTACAATACTATTATTTACAATCGCACCTACCATAGTTTCTCCTACTCTAGTATGTACTTTATATGCGAAGTCAATGGGAGTAGCATCCTTTGGTAGCTCAATAATATCTCCCTTTGGAGTAAAACAGTATATATTATTATTTAGGACTTCATCCTTGACACTATTCACAAAATCCTCACTACTCATTTTATCCTCATTCAATTCAATGATCGATTTAAAGAATTGAAGTTTCTGTTCTGTAGTATTTTGCATTAAGATAGATGCATCTTTATGTTCTTTATACGCCCAATGAGATGCAATTCCATTCTCTGCAATTTCATCCATCTCGTAAGTCCTAATTTGTATTTCAAATAAATATCCATCTATTCCAAATACGGTGGTATGGAGAGACTGATACATATTAGGTTTTGGCATTGCGATATAATCCTTGAATCTTTTAGGAATCGGCTTAAATTTGGAATGAATGATTCCAAGTGCTAGATAGCATTCTTGTTCTGTGTGAACTAAAATTCGAAGGGCTAATAAGTCATAGATATCAGAGAATTTTCTTCCTTTGTTTAATTTGTTATAGATACTATAGATGCTTTTGGCTCTTCCCTTAATCTCATGAGTAATCCCATGCTCTGTTAATAAATTAGTTACGTACTTAAGCATTTCGCCTACTGTATTATCTCGTTCTACTTTTGTTTTGTTTAGCTTTTCTGCGATATCATAAAATACATCTTCTTTTAAATATCTTAACGATAAATCCTCTAGTTCTGATTTGATTTTATGAATTCCTAAGTGATGGGCTAATGGGGCTAAGATTTCCATGGTTTCTTTGGCAATCTTTTTTTGTTTTGCTTCTGGTAGTGCCCAAAGAGTTCGCATGTTATGAAGACGATCTGCTAGTTTTACAATAATTACTCGAACATCTTCGCTCATACCAACAATAATCTTTTTATAATAGTCTATTAAGTATTCATTTTCTGTTGAGAAATTAATTCTTCCAAGTTTAGAGACCCCATAAACTAATTTTCCTACTTCTATTCCAAACTTTTCATCAATTTCTTCTCTTTCTATATCACAATCTTCAATTACATCATGCATTAAAGCTGCCATAATTGTTTCTTTATCTGCATATATCTCTGTTAAAATGATCGCCACATTTAAAGGATGTACAATATATTCTTCGCCCGATTTACGAAATTGCCCTTTGTGGCACTTTTCAGCAAACTCATATGCTTCTTTTATTTTTATTAAATCTTTTTCTTCCGATTGATATTTTTTTACTTTTTCTAACAAATCCTCTATCGTATATGCCTCTTTCATTGCCATACTCTCATCTCCTACGTTTCCTCTTGCTCTACCTCTAACGATAAGATATCATTCGCCATTTCTGATATACTTGATTTTGATTCTCTTTGCCATTTCGCATATACCAAGTAGTTCCAGATTTGCTGTTCTGAAACATTAGATATCCCTGTTTTTTTTAATTCATGGACTTTTGTTCTAAGAACTGGAGTCATTTTTTTTCTCATTTTATAAAATGCTTCTGTTTCAATATTCAACTTCGCCTCACCTACTTTCTATTATATATAAAAATCTATCTTTAGGAAAGTTTTTAGGGAAAAGTTTCTTATATTTTACATAGACTTAAACAGAGATGATAATATGAACAAAGAAAAATTTATCAAGTCTGCCATCATCTTAATGATTGGTGGAGCGATTACTAAACTTTTAGGAATGACGATTAAAATTGTCCAAACCAGGCTTGTTGGATTAGAGGGTGTTGCTCTTTACTCTCTTATTTTTCCAACATTTTCACTCTTTATGAGTATGGCTCAATTAAGTCTTCCTACGACGATTTCCAAACTGGTAAGTGAGGAGCGGAATAATAATAAGAAACTAGTCTTTTCATCCCTTCCTATTGTTTTTATTACAAATATAATTTTGATGATGATCATTGTTTTTTCTTCTAAGACTATCTCTATTTCTTTATTGAGGGAACCTCGGTGTTATTTACCAATTCTTGCAATCGCACTGGTTCTTCCTTTTGAGGCTTTATCTAACTTACTCCGTGGATATTTTTTTGGGAAAGAACGAATGATTCCTCATGTCATTAGCCATGTAATTGAACAAGTTATCAGATTAATATGTATTATTCTCTTTATCCCTACTCTATTAGAAGTCAATTTAATTTATGCCGTTACTTTCTTAATTTTAGTAAATCTTATTAGTGAATTTACTAGTATTTTAATTTTGTTGCTTTTTCTACCTAGAAATGTTCAGATTCGAAAAAGTGATTTTATACCTAAACAAAAAGAATTAAGTCAAATTCTTTCTCTTGCGATTCCGACTACTGGAAGTCGCTTGGTTGGAAATATTGGTTACTTCTTAGAACCGATTATCATTACAGGAGTTCTTACTTTTTTAGGATATTCTAATAACTATATCTTGGAAGAATATGGAATTATCAGTGGTTTTGTAATCCCTTTACTTTTGATTCCTAGTTTTTTTACAAACGCTGTTTCACAAGCCTTAGTTCCTGTGATCTCTAGAAATTATAGTAATGGAGATCTTCCATATACCAGAAAGAAGATTAAACAGGGGCTTTTATTCTCTCTTTTGATCGGTCTTCCAGTTACTATTTTTTTCTTTTTACTTCCTGGGTGGTCTTTAAATCTTGTCTACCACACAACAAAAGGAATTTCGTATATGAAATTCCTTGCCCCATTCTTTTTATTTCAATATATTGAGACCCCTCTATCTGCAAGTCTACAAGCTATGGGAAAAGCCAAGGAAACATTTATTGTTTCTTGGCAAAGTGTTTTAGTGCGAAGTATTAGTCTTACTGTATTTTTATTCTTCAATATTGGTATGTGGGGATTTCTATTTTCTGAAATTGTACAAATCTTCTTTACTATTTATAAAAGTGGAATTTATCTAAGGAAATATTTGTATGAGTCTTGATAAATTATCTTTTTCCTATACTTTTTTTTGATATCCGTATTTTACTTTTGCTTTTTTCGCATTGCAAGCTTTCCACTTCATTTTACTCTCACTTCTATAATTTTGGATTGGACTTTGTTTTTCTTGGAACTCTTTTCTTTTTTCTCTTTGATAGTAATTTTTTATCTCTGCCATTACTATTTCTGCTAGGTGTTCTTTTTGAACTTGGAGATGTGTTAATACAGTTTCATCTCTTACCTTTGTACACATTTCTTCATATACTTGGGTAATGCTTTCTACTAATAATTCGAATTCTGTACTTTCTGATTGTAGTAATCGATCACAGTATGCTAATTTTTCTACTCTTGTAGTTCCTTCTGAAGCAATTGCTTTTGTTGTTCCTTGAATTCCTAGTACATATGGGAGTTTATTGATTCTTTTTACTATTTCAATTATATCGTTAACTTTGCATTTTCTTTCTACTGTTATGTAGTCTTTTTCACTTTCTTCTCCTGGTTTTGAATCGTTTCTCGTTGAAAGAACTGTTTTGGTAAAGATTTCAAACTTTAAGTCCTGATTTAGTTCAGTGATTCGTCTTACCATATCACTTAGTGGTAAAGAAACAAAGTAACAAATCAAATCTTGACTTTGTACAAAC
>JAAWDC010000174.1 GCA_022793565.1 Bacilli bacterium | reverse complement strand
TGATACTATTTATCCAAATGGGGAATCATTGGAAGAATTTCAAGAGCGAATAAAACAAGATCTTCCTTATTTCCTTGAGCAAGATCACTCGTTAATTGTAACCCATCGTGGCGTAATTAATACGCTTTATTATGAACAGGACCATATCCCACTTGATATGAATAAGGAACAATTTGGTGTCTGTCATGCATCAATTCACGAATATAATCCAAAAACAAAGCGAATACATAAAATTTATTAAGGAAATATTCTGGACATGAACTTTATTGAACCAAAAGATGGGGTACTTATTAAATATCTAGTTCAACTTAATGAAACAGCACTGGCTGATTTACGCAGTAAAATTATCTTGCATTGTGGAGAAATTACACATTATTGTTATGAATCTGAAACAGATCCTGATTTTACTAAACATTATTTTGTTAAAAACTTTAAGCAATCTTTTGTTAGAGAGTATGAATATGATTATTTTTATACTTGGGGGAAAAAGCAAATCTTTTGTTATGAATATGATGTTTATGCCCCTACTCCTCTTACTATGCTTATCGACCGATTATTTGAAGGGGACTCTTCTGCCATCCTAGAACTTAGAGATCCCCAAAAGGAAGAGAGTATTCAAGACAAATTATATGTTCAGTTACAGGAAAAGAAAGATCAAATTATATCTTTGCTCGGTGATACCACAATTGTAGATGTAAACCGCTTAGATCAATTGAAAAATGAATTGAATTTTCTACAAGAAAAACAAAAACTGAATTGTAATCGTTCTTGTGATTTACAATTTTATTCTCAAGTACTTTCGTGTATTCAACTGATTGAAATAACGCGAATTCCAGAGGATCACATAATTCGTGTTCATTCTTTATTAGAGAAAGCACATCAATCAATTACAGAAGTTCAATCATTTTTTGAGGACAGTGAAGAAAAAAAGACAGGCATTTCCATCTCTCAAAAGATTATTGGAACACGTGCTGAATAACTGTCGGTACTTATGACAAGATTTAATAAATATACAAAAAGAAAAGAGGAAATTAAATGAAAAATTATGATACAAAGGTAACTATCACCGATTTTTATGTGAATTGGATGAGAATTAAGTCAGCTTGTATGACAACTATTAATAAGGCTGGTGGAAAAAACCCAACGACAGAATGGAAAAAGAAACTACTTATTTGTAGACATTCTCCTATCCGAAGAGGAATTTTGAGTTGGAAATGGGCTAATATTCCATACGCCATTAGTACCCATTTTGTAAGACATCATGAAGGTGTCGAAAAGTTTGTGGGAACAGAACGAGAGGATCGGACAATGGTTAACCGAGAATTGCGAAGTCAAATGAATTATATACCTGTAGAAATGGATGCTAACTTACAAGGGCTTATGAATATTTCTGAAAAAAGGCTTTGTATGTGTGCCGATCCTACAACCAGAAAATATTGGGAAGGAGTTATCGAAGAAATTCGCAAATATAGTGAGATCATTGCTTGGTCTAATGTTCCACAATGTGTTAGATGTGGTGGTTGTCCTGAAGTATTTGGGAATTGCCAATTTTATAAAAACTTGATGAAGGATGCTACAATAGAAGATCAACAAGATTTGGTGAAACGTTACAATATATATAATGAGAAAGTTCGACATCTCTTTTTAACCGATCAAAGCAACTAGGTCTATTTCTTATACTATCTAGCTTATTAATTTTAAATAGAAGGAGGAAAATTATGATTCGAAAAATTGTTTTAACTGGAGGTCCTGTGCTGGAAAGTCAACAGCGCTTTCCAAATTAGAAAGTTATTTACTTGAAAAAGGATATGTTGTTTTGACTGTTCCTGAAAGTGCTACACAATTAATTCAAGGGGGAATTCGTCCATTTGGAGAACAAGCAATCTATGGAATTGATTTTCAATCGATTATTTTAGATTATCAATTAGCCAAGGAAAGATCATATGATCAAGCAGCACATCTTCTTGAAGCTCTGGTAAAAATGTAGTCATTCTTTATGATCGTGGTGTTTTAGATAATAAAGCTTATTTAAATCCATTAGAATGGCGAAAATTACTTTCTTCTAAAAATCTCAAAGAGGCAGATCTAAAGGATAGGTATGATGGGGTTATCCATATGGTTACTGCGGCACGTGCGGAGAATGATGCTTACACTTTAGAGAACAACCAAGCTAGGACAGAAAGTAAGGAAGAAGCAATCCTACTAGATCAAAAAACATTACAGGCTTGGAGTGGGCACTCTAATTTAACAATTATTGAGAATACCCCTAATTTTTATGAAAAAGTTGAAAATGTCTTGGAATCCTGTTTAGAAACTTTGGGTTTACAAATAGCCTTTCGTAATCAAAGGAAATATATTGTTGATTCTAGCTCTATTGAATTTCTCGAACTCCAACAGCTTTGTTCTAAATCTAAGATTCATCAATTTTATTTGGATTATCCAGACAGTTCTTATGAACATCGAATTCGAAATACTGAGATCGATGGCAAAAATTATTACACAATGACTATTCAGGAAAAAATGGAAAATGGTACTTCTAAATTAATTCAAAAAAGAAAGCTTTCTCTTGAAGAATATGTATGTTATTTAGAAAAAAATCCAATTCGCAGTTCTATTCACAAAACCAGATATACCCTTCTTTATCAAAAGGAATATGTTCGACTAGATATTTTTGACAATGGATTTGTAATGTTGGAAATTGAACCAATGGTTAAAGGCGGAGAAGCTATTATTCCGGAGGGATTACATGTTATAGAGGATGTCTCTACTCAAACTTCTTATCAAAATGCTGCTCTTTCAAAAACACTTGGTACATGGAGTGCATAAAATTAATTAATAAAAAAGAAGAGTCTTTCTCTTCTTTTTACATTAACTCCATTAGTTTTTTCACAATTCGTACCATCTGACTGGTATATGAATTTTCATTATCATACCATGCAACTACTTGAACTAGAGTTTTTTCATCATCAATAGTGATTGCCTTTGTCTGTGTTGCATCAAATACAGAACCGTGGGTGTCTCCAATAATATCAGTCGATACGATTGGATCTGTTGTATACCCGAAGGATTCTGATTCGAAAGATTTCATTTTTTCATTAATTTCCTCTTTAGTAATTTGACCTTCTACTACTGCATCTAAAATGGTTAGTGAACCATCTGGAACGGGTACACGTTGAGCCCCTCCAATTAGTTTCCCTTCTAATTCTGGGATTACTAAGCCAATCGCTTTGGCCGCTCCTGTTGAATTTGGAACAATATTAATGGCACCAGCTCGTGCTCTTCTTAGATCTCCCTTTCTATGTGGTCCGTCTAAAATCATTTGATCTCCTGTATATGCATGTACTGTCGTCATAATTCCTGAAAGGATTGGGGCAAATTTATTTAGAGCATTAGCCATAGGCGCAAGACAATTTGTTGTACAAGATGCTGCTGAAATAATCGTATCCTCTTTTGTTAAAATCTGGTCATTGACTCCAGATACAACAGTTGGTAAATCATTCCCCGCTGGAGCTGAGATGACTACCTTTTTAGCTCCTGCTTTAATGTGACTTTCCGCCTTTTCACGTGAAGTGAAAAAACCAGTGCATTCTAATACCACATCAATTTCCATCTCTTTCCATGGTAATTCTTCTGGATTTTTTTTAGCATATATTGGTATCTCTATCCCATTTACTTGGATACTATTTTCTTTAAAAAGAACAGTGTCTGCAAGTTCATATTTCTTTTGTGCAGAATCATATTTTAATAAATGGGCAAGCATTTCAGGGCTAGTTAAATCGTTGATCGCAACGATCTCTATTCCATCACTACCAAACATTTGGCGAAAGGCTAATCGTCCAATTCGTCCAAATCCGTTAATGGCAACTCTCATTTTATCATCCTCTTTCTAATTTCAATATATAGTTTTTGAATTTTATTGTCAATATATTCAAAGAAAGTGGACTTTTGACTTGTCACTTTTTTATAATTATTTTTTTATCTTTTGAATTTGCTGCTTATTTTCCTGATG
>JAAWDC010000173.1 GCA_022793565.1 Bacilli bacterium | reverse complement strand
TGTAACTCCATTTTTGTATTGCATGCTAACATCTTTGATTCTAATTAAATCCATTTTTTACCACCTTTCTTATTTACTCTCACCATTATTTTTATATACAGTATTATAACACTTTTTTCTACTTTTTTATAGAATTTTCTACAAATAATGTCAAATGATATCAAATGTTTTTTGGTTTATTTTTCCATCAAAAAAACACTGCATTTTTGCAGTATTTTATATTACTCTTATGCACCACCAGAAACTTGATAAGAATCTGTTACAATAAAGAATGCTGATTCATCGATCTCTTTAATTCCTTCTTTTAATTTATAGTATTCTCTATTAGGAATTACAGTCATTAAAACACGTCTTTTCTTCTGAAGAAATCCACCTTTTACATCAAATATAGTTACTCCGTGATGAAGTTCGTTCATTATGTAATTCTTTATTTCCTCTTCCTTACTTGTCATAATATGTAAACATTTATTTTTGGAGATTCCTATTAAGACACGGTCTAAAACAAGACTGTAGATGTAGAGAATAATCGCTGCATACATTACCATATTCCATCCAAATGCTGCCCCACCAAAGATGACAATGACCATATTGGTAGTGAAACTAACTCCTGAAATTGGAACCTTTCTATACTTGGCAATGATTTCACTTATGATCGAAATACCCCCATTACTAAATCCTACTTTATAAACTAACCCTGTTGTAATCCCAGATAATACTCCTATAAAGATCGAAATTAAAATTTTATCGGATAAATCTACTGTAATCCACTTTCCAATGTCTGAAGTTATTTCAATGAAGACTGGATAAAGAAAAGTTGATACTACAGCTCCTGATGTTTTTTCAATTCCTAGAAATATTGCACCTACAATAAGTAGTACTGAAGATATGATAAAGATAACAATTGATGGGTTAATTCCAATATAATGCTTTAAAATGATTGATACTCCCGAACTTCCTCCAGTTACAATTTGTGTTGGTAATTGAAGTAAGTTAAAATAGCAGGCTGATATTAAAAGTGCGATAATCAGCATGGTATATCGACGAACTAATTTTTTTGTTCGAATTGTTTCTAGAATATTTTTTGTGCTTTCTTTTCCTTTTTCTAAAATGTCCATTTTATTCCCCTCCAAATACTTCATAGGCATCCATTACTACAAAAAATGCTTGTCTATCTATTTCACGGATTCCTTCTTTTAGTCGATAATATTCATTTGTTGGAACTACACAAAGTAAAACTTTTTCTTTCTCTTTGGTATATCCACCTTTTGCATCATAAATTGTAACACCATGTCCTAATTCATTTAATACATAGTCCTTAATTTCATCTTCTTTTTCGGCAATGATGTAGAATGCTTTAGAATCTGATATTCCCAGTAGAACCCTATCTGTCAGCATTCCGATTAGGTATACAACTACAATTGCATACATTAATTTATTGAGTCCAAATACAGTTACTCCTAAAAGTACAATCATTCCATCACTCATAAGCATTGCACTTCCCATACTCATTTTTCCATACTTGGATATAATTTGATTAATGATATCCGTTCCTCCAGTTGTAAAACCTGCCTTAAATACGAGTCCTGCTCCTAGTCCATAGATTACTCCACCAAAAAGAGCTGCGAGAGAAGTTTCTATTTCCCCTAATTGAATAATGTCGTTTAGATGTGCCGTAATTTGTACAAAAACGGGAAATAGAAGTGAACCTAGGATAGATCCTGTTGTCTGTTTTTTTCCTAATACTAGGAAACTGACAATTAATAATAGAAAGGATCCTGCGTATATAACAATCGATGGTTCCCATCCAAAAACTTCTTTGGTTAAAATTGATACTCCACTAACCCCTCCAAAAACGATGTTGTTGGGCAGTAGAAATAGATTGAAAGCAATCGAGATTAATATGAGTCCAAGAAGTAAACTAATATAGCGTTCTACTCTATCTTTCTTGTAGATTTTTTTTATAATTTCGCCAGTCTTCTCCATTTCTTGAAATGATAGTTTCATTTTTACTCCCCTTTCAAACAAGCTTCAACGAATAGATCCAGATCTCCATCTAATACCTTTGTTACGTTGCTAGTTTCACAGTTGGTACGGTGATCTTTTACCATAGAATATGGGTGCATAACATAACTTCTAATTTGCGATCCAAACTCGATGTTTTGATAGTTCCCTTTTACCTGATCTAGTTCTTGTTGTTTCTTTTCTTGCTCTAATACATATAATTTGGCTTTTAGCATTTTCATTGCTTGTTCTTTATTTTGAATTTGACTTCTCTCATTTTGGCATGTAACAACTATTTTGGTTGGTAAATGCGTAATTCGAACCGCACTATCCGTCGTATTTACACCTTGTCCTCCACATCCACTGGAACGATATACATCAATTTTTAAATCTTTTTCATTGATTTCTACATTTATAGTATTATCAAATTCTGGAATTATATCTATAGAAGCGAACGAAGTGTGTCTTTTATTTGCAGAATCAAACGGTGATAAACGAACCAATCTATGTACACCTTTTTCAAATTTTAAATATCCATATGCATTGGTTCCAATCACACGAACAGATGCACTTTTAATTCCAGCTTCTTCTCCATCTAAGTAATCGACAACTTCTGTTTTATATCCTTTTTTTTCACAATATCTTAAATACATTCGATATAACATCATTGCCCAATCACAAGCTTCTGTTCCTCCCGCTCCAGAGTGTACTTCCAAAATACAGTTATTTTTATCATATGGTCCATTTAATAGCAGTAAGACAGATAGCTTTTCGAGCTTTTCTCGGATCGATTTGCTTGTTTCTTCGATTTCTTGTTCCATTATCTCATCTTTTTCATCTAATAATAGTTCTATCATTTCTATATTAGCTTGATTTTCTGTTTTTAACTGAACCAATTCTGAAATTTCTTTTTTTAATGCATTAATTTCTGAAAGAATGCGATCAGCTTCATTCTTATTTTCCCAAAAATGTGGGTCATTCATTTGGTCTTCTTTTTGTTTTAATTGTTCCTGCTTCTTATCAACGTCAAAGTGACCTCCATAAGTCATTAATTTCTCGTTGATTCTCTTCTAAAACTTTCTTAATGTCATTTAGTTCCATTTTGTCTCTGCTCCTTATTTTTCTTCATTTTTCTATTTTATTATATCACGACTATTTTTTGTCCTAAAGAAAAAGTTCCATTTATTTTATGAAACTTTTATTTTAATTTCTCTATTTCTTGAATTAGTTCTAGGTAAGCACTTTCTTTGACTTCTGGAACTCCCATTTTGGAGTCAAATAATGTTCCATGATAATCACTTCCTCCGGTTTCAATCAAGTGATGTTTTTTGGCTATTTTATGATATTTATTTATATTTTGCTCTAAGTAGTATACTTCTATTCCATCTATACCATAAGAAATGATGTCTTTTACCATTTCATCCGTCAGGTAAAATGGATGAGCTAGAACTGTGACAGCGTGATTTCTTTTTAATAAATTAATTCCATCTTCTGTTGATAACCGTTCAATTTCTACATAGGCAGGAGAATCATTATTTAAGAATCGATCAAAGACTTCTTGAAACTCATATCCATATTTTTCACTAATTACTCTCGCAATATGAGGTCTGGCGATTACCCCATGACTATTCTTTTTTATCTCGTCATAGTCCACTTCAATATTAAAATATTCTTTTAATGATTTTATAATTTTTTTTACTCTTTCTTCTCTTTTTTCCTTCATTTTGATTAAAAACTTTTGTAATTCCTCCATCTCTGGCAGTGGATTTTTAAAATATCCTAGAATGTGGACTGGTTTTTCTTTATGATATGTGGATAATTCTATTCCAAAAATCATCGGATAATCTGAATCTAATTTTTGATATTCTTCAATTCCTTGTATAGTATCATGATCTGTTAGGGCGAATGTATCAATGCCATTTTTTTTGGCTTCATCGATTAATTCTGATACAGACATTGTCCCATCTGAGTTATTTGAATGAACGTGTAGATCTATTTTCATATTATCACCTACTTTTTATTATATCATTAAATCTTCTCAGAATATGAAAAGGAATGTATTTTATTCTATTTTATTTGCTTTCAAGAACTAATTCTTTTATTTTGAAAGAGATACTCTTGATTGTTTTATAGACTTTTGATATAATAAGCTACCATTAGGAGAAAGAGATTTTATGTCATTATTAGATACTCTTTGAATTAGAAAAATTATTATTTTTAAAAAGACTTATTAAAGAACTAGCACACAAAGTGAGTTGAATAGATTATTAGAGATAAAAAAGATGAGAAGAAATACTTTTTGAGCAACTTTCTATAATTTAACTAAAAATTCAACTATATTAATATATATTTTATTCAAGCATTATTAACTTTTAATTAGGGAGGAAAGACAGATGCAGTCAATTATTATTAATTATCATTTATTTTCAGATAAGGTGGAACATTCACAAAGAATTGTTCTAATATCAGATCTTCACGATATTTTTACGAACAAAAAAATTGTAAGACAATTGACCCAAGATATCAGTGAGTTAAAAGCTCATCATGTTGCTATTGCGGGGGATACAATGCAAGGAAATAAGTATGGAAGTTCTAAAAAGTGTAACCAACTATCTTATTTTTTAGATAGTCTATCTGAAGCACAACCTGTAGTATTATCTTTAGGAAATCATGATTTAGTAGGCTTAACAGAAGAAGGAAGAAATAATTTTAGAAATTTGGGAAATCATCATAATACATACCCGTTGGATAATCAAACATTAATTCTTGATGATTTTCGTATTTCTGGATTTTCTACAGGAAGAAAAGCTTATGATTCTGCTAATCATTCTTGTGGGAAAGCAAATAAATTATTTGCAGAAGAATGGAATCAATCTGGAATTGAGGTAGAAAAAAATAGCCCTTTCTTTGAAGAACTTGTTGGACATGCTCCACATCCTCTAGCTAGTGATTATGTAGGAAGAGAGGCTTTGGGCATTCGAAATTTTGATCTTTATCTAACAGGACATTTACATGATGGATACGTTCCTTATTGGTATAAGAAAAAACATTTAGATTCTATTCAAGATCGTGGGGTCTGGGAAATGCCTATTGAAAAAGATTTCCGTGGTAAAATTACAGTAATTCGTCCTTGGATTTACACCTCTACTCGTTTATGTAGAGGAATGCATTTTATAGGAGAAGGAAAAATGGAATTAGAAAATGGTACAATAATCCAAAGTATGATCACCCCTACTGAACATTCTGTTCCTTTGGTTATCTCTGGTGGAGTTAACAAATGTTTTAGTCTTCCTTCTCATCCAGAGATTACTTGTATTAATATCCATCCTAAAGTAAAAAAATTGGATTCTCACTTATAGTTTTTTATTATCCACAGATATTGTGGATTTTTTATTTGAAATAAAAACAAAACTTATTTTATACACAAGTTCTGTTGATAACTTTTTTACTATAAC
>JAAWDC010000172.1 GCA_022793565.1 Bacilli bacterium | reverse complement strand
CTAATGGATCTGTCTTACTAACTGTTAAAAAAGTAGATCAGGCATTATATTCTTTTAACAAAGAAAAATATAGTGCTAGTAATACTTACGAGGTTCATACAAATATAGAAGATCTTGTGATCCGTATGAAAGTTGGAAAACGTGAGTACGAAAAAAAGATTTCTATTTCTAATATTGATAAAGATCCTCCTATTATTAATGGGGCAACTTTAAATAATCGGGAAATTCAAGTAGATGCGATTGATCGTTTAAGTGGAATTAAAGAATATATCTATGTTATAAATGGCACAGAGCACAGTTCAAAAGAGAAAACGTTTTTATTAGAAAAAGATACAAAGGATATCGAGATTCGTGTTTTTGATCATGCAGGTAATAGTACTACTTTATCTAAGAGCTATTTTGAAAGTGAGGAACTATCTTATACATTATCTACGGATTCTTGGACTAACCAAAATATTATTTTGACTGTACTGAAGAGATCTGAATATTTAGAATATTCTCTTTCAGATGATTCAAATAGTGTAAATTATCAGTCAGATAATTCTTTTGAAATTTCAAAGAATGGAATCTTTTATCTATCAGTTAAAACTGAAAGTGGTCAAGAACTGAAAAAATCAATTGAAATTCAAAAAATTGATCGAGAAAAACCGAAAGTCTCTCATCAAATAGAGAATGGGACTGTAAAAATTATAGCTACTGATAATAGCGACGACACCTTGCTTTATAGTTGGAATGGTGGGAAATATGGAACTTCTGTTGAGAAAAAATATCAAAAAGATTCTAAGCATCAGGTTGTTAGGGTAAAAGATTGTGCTGGAAATATTACAACGATCACTTTTGATGTTACATTACCTAAAGCTAATGATGTAGAAAACAATCAACCATCTAACAGCCAAAGTACTCCAAAACCTAAACCTACACCAACACCTACCAAACCTGTGAATACAAAACCAGCAGAAAGCTCAAAGCCTTCTACCCCTGATCCAAAACCAACCTTTGAAATACAGTATAGCGAAACTGGGAGTACAACTAATCCTGTTATAATTACAGTAATCACGGATGATTCTAATTTAGTTTCTTTTCAAGGTGGTGCTTGGACTTCAAATAAAACAATAACAATTTCTGAAAATGTTGATAATTATAAGATTCGAGTAAAAAATAAAAATGGGAGTATTAGTGAGAAAACAATTCGTATTACTAACATTGTAAAAGAAAAAACGACAAAAGAAAAAAATCAAGATATGATTTCAAAAATTCAAAATACTTATGGTTTTAAAGTTTCGTATGGTGATGGAACATACGGCTATTATGCTGGTAGTTCTTGTACTCCACTATATAATGAGGAGAAAGCGAATGCAGCATTGACTAAAATTACGAATTTACTAAAGAATTTTCCATCTGACTTTTTTAGAAAATTCCAAGGAAATAATGGATATCGAATCATTTTATTTGATGATATTCCTGGTAACACTCAAGGTGTGACTTCTTATGAGATTGGGAATGATAATCAATTGTTTTTAGATGTTAATAATGAGTTGTTACTTGAGAGAGTTGTTTACCATGAAACTTGGCACTTTATGGAACAGTTAATTATGATTAAAAACAACTATAATAATCCTTTTGATAATAACTGGAATCACTTAAATCCTACTGGATTTTCTTATCCTGGTGATTCTTCAAATAACTATACTCCATATGATCCGAACAGGTACTCTCCAGGATTCCCTATAGGGAACATAGCTTTTATTAGTGTTTACGGAAAATCTAGTGCTAGAGAGGACCGAGCTGAAATATTTGCTGATTTAATGTTCCGAGGATATAAGCAAAACTATATGCAGGCAGGTTATGGGATTAATGAAAAGGCAAAGGCTATGATGCAAGAAGTTCGAAAAATATGGCCAAATAGTCCTTCCGCTGCTTGGGAAAAATATATTACTTGGTAAGCTATATTTAAAATAGTTTACTTGAATCCATATTATAAGTTCATTAATTAAACTACATTCTTTTACTGAGGAATGTAGTTTTAGTTTTCAATTTATTGAAATAAATAATGTAGATATATTTTCTATATTTACGTAGGCTTAAAATTATGATTCATTACCTTATGATCCATTCATTACCTTTTATTTTGAACTATTTTTGATTTTATTGATAAGGTAATGTATTTATCTTGGATTCCTATTTATAATTTGAACACATTTGCTTTGGATCTTTTTTTGCCAAAATAAAAACCGTGGCGTTTTATAAAATCACGGTTTTGTCTATATTTTTACTCCAAAGATTGGAGTGTGCTTACATATGGCAGGGGATGAGAGAATCGAACTCCCAACAAAAGTTTTGGAGACTCCTATTATACCATTTAACTAATCCCCTATATATTTTTAAACATACTTTCTGTCTAATAACTAATTTATGTCTTTTATTATAGCATAATTCATTTTCTTAGACAATAACACATTTCAATTTTTTTCATATTTTATTATAGGTGATATTATGTTGGTGTCATATACAACAAAAGAATTAGACTTATTAGCAAGACTTATGCGAGCTGAAGCTGTTGGTGAAGGAGATCTCGGAATGCTTATGGTAGGAAATGTTGCTGTCAACCGTGCAATCGCAAATTGTCTTACTTTTAAAAATATTCGAACAATTTCAGATGTAGTGTATCAGTCCCCTGGAGGATTTGCTGGTGTAACTAGTAATTTGTTTTTTTCTGCAGCGACAACAAAAGAAAAAGAGTTAGCGAATCGTGTTTTACGTGGCGAGTATTATTATCCTGCTACAAATGCATTATGGTTTTATGCCCCAAGTGGAAATGCAAGTTGTGTCGCTTTATGGTATGAGCAGCGAAATACAGGAAGATACAAAAGTCATTGCTTTTATGAACCGTACGCAGGGGTCTGTCAGCAGATACATTAAAAAGGATTGGTATTCTACCAATCCTTCAGACTGTTGACAAATAAAAATTTTGTTAATAGTCTTTATATTTTTGATATTTTGTTTTATACTTATTATGTAAGAACTGCTTTTATTCCCAAAATTTAAGCTTACTGTTCTTACTTTTTTTATGTAATTTTGGTATAATTATATTGGGAATAAAAGAAAGTAAGTGATAGTATGTCAATGACAAAATTAAATGAAAAAGTATTCTCTAGTGAAATAGTTAATTTAGATGAAATGATTCCAAATGATCATTTTTTAAGAGTTATTACAGAACATTTTGATTGGAACTTTGTATATGATGAAGTCGAAAAACTATATTCTAAAGTTGGACGCAAAAGTATTGACCCTATAGTTTTGATAAAGATTCATGTATTAAAGTTCCTTTTTAATGAGGATAGTTTAAGAAAAACTTATGAATCCCTTAACTATAATATGTTGTATAAATGGTTTATTGGTTATGATATTAATCAAAAAACACCAAATCATTCAACTTATTCTCAAAATTATAGAAGAAAGTTTTGTAAGCTAGAAAAAGATTTACTACAAACAGTATTTGATAAAGTTATTGATTTACTTGTTGAATGGAATTGTTTGGATATGACTGCTGTATATATAGATTCTACTCATACAAAAGCTTATGCAAATAAAAAGAAGAATCATAAGGAAACAGTAAAAATAGAAGCAAAAAAATATCAAAAAGAATTAGATTTAGAAATTGCTTTAAAAGGTCTACAAGATGAAGATTTAACTGATGAGGAATATTTAGAAGAAGTAGAAAGAATCGTAAAATGTAACGAAGAAGTAAATACAGAAGAAGTTATTGGAGAAAAAGAAATAATAGTAAGTGATGTAGATAAAGATGCAGGCATGCTTTATAAAAGTGATAAGGAGAAAATGTTTGGATATAATACAAGTGTCATATGTGAAAACAATAATTATATACTAACCGTAGATACTAATGGAAGTAATGTTCATGACTCAATTTCGTTTTATCAATCATTTGAAAATTTAGTTAATCACTTTAACATTAAAGATACAAAATACTTTGTAGGAGATGCTGCTTACTTAACCAGTCATATTTGTAAAACAATAATAGATTTAGAAATGATACCTGCTTTTCTGTATACAAGAAAAAAATACAGAAAAGGCTATTTTAAAAAATATGAATTTGTATATGATGAATACAATAATATTTATATATGTCCTAATGAAAAAGACTTAATCCCAACAGGCAGTATAACTAAAGATGGTTATATGATATATAAATCTTGTGAAAAAGATTGTAGTAATTGTCCATTCAAGGAACAATGTACAAAAGGAAAATGTAAACAAGTTTTAAGACATGTATGGGAGGAGTATAAAGAAATGACTAATGATTATAGGCACCATGATGATGTAAAAGAAATATATAGACAAAGACCACAACATATTGAAAGGGTCTTTGCAGATGGAAAAATGAAGTATGGATTAAGAAAAACATACTTTAGAACAAAGAAAAGAGTCCACCGTGAGTTGACTCTCCTTTATGCGTGCATGAATCTAAAGAAATTTGCCTTACACCATTATGCCTAGAATAAGAGTATACTATGTATTTATTTTTATCTACTACTTTTCTATACAAAAAGACAAATAAGTAGTAATAGTTACCTATTTGTCAACAGTCTGAAAGTTCTTCTTTATTCGAAGAACTGTTTTTATTTACTATAATTTCTTTGAAACTCTAAGCGTAATTTATCTGCAACTGTTACGATAAATTCAGAGTTTGTCGGTTTAGATTTATCTATATCCACACT
>JAAWDC010000171.1 GCA_022793565.1 Bacilli bacterium | reverse complement strand
CAAGTTCTTTAATAATTTCTTGAATGGCTTCATTAGCTTCTGATAATTCTATAAAGTAATTATTCATAATAATTGGTAATTTATAACTACGAATTCTTCCCTTACATTGTTTTAATAGTTCTTGGATTTCTTCCAATTGTTCTCTTGCTCTAACTTCATCGTCATACATACTACCTAGTGATTTGAGAGAGACTTCAAGATCTTCTTCTAATGTGCATAATAATTGATTTCGAACAGATATTTCTCCAGATAATATAGAATATGGCTCTTCTTTATTCTCTAGTTTTTTCTTGATTTCTTTTTGTTCTTCATTAATTTGTCGAAGTCGTCTACTAATATTATCTAGTACAACAATATCATCATCTTTTAAATCATACATGCTCTTAATATCATCTAATTGAACATAAATATCTTTAATTATCTTTGTTGTTTTTTTGAATCTGCGATCAAACAAGGCAATTTCTTCTTCATATGTCTTTCTAGCCAATCTTTCTTTTTCGAATTCATTAAAAATAGAATCTAAATAATCTAACATTGTTTTTAGTTCGAACATACAATCTTCTAGATTTAAAACACGAATTCTATCTAGAATTGTTTTGACATTTTTCTTTGATTCTTCCATATTGTATGGAAGTTTTAAATAGTCTAATGGATACCCTTTTTCTTCCATGTCTCTTGAGATATTTTCTATTTCTTCAATCCGTTTTGGAATTAATTTTTCAGCGAGCAGAACCAAATTTGGAGCTTCTGCGATAACGATAGACATATGATCGATCATTGTATCTAATGCTTTTACAATATGTACTACTTCTTCATATTCATTTTTTTCCATTGTATGATCAAAATCCATAAATCTTTTTTCGATATTTTCAAATTGTAATTCAATTACTTCTTGTACATCTTCATAATCTGATTTGTGATTTTTAAATTCTGCTGATAATTCTCTATATTTTGCTTTTAATTTCGTTACGATACTTCTATATTTTTCTTCACTTAAAGTAATTTCTTTGATTTCTTCTAATAGCTCATTGGCACTCTCTCTTGCCTTATATATTTCTATTTCTGTCTTGGCCAATTTTTGATGAAACCCTTTTAAATTTTTATTATTTACTTCCATGTCTAATTCGATAATCATATCATTAATTTGCGTAATTCTATCATCTCGAATTACTTCAAACCTATGTTGCCATGCCTTGTACTTTTCTCCCATTTTATCATTTTTAATAATTGGTTCTACTTTTGATAATTCAGAAAGAACAGGAGTTGAAGCGATCATATTTTTTTCTTTGTCTAATTCGCTAATTTCATTTCTGATTTTGGCTAATTTGTGCTTTTGAATTGCAACTAAAGCAATGGTAACTAGAATAACAGCAACTATAATAAAGGTAATGATTAATAAAAGAACTCCATCCATTTTCCTTCACCTCATATCCAGATTTTTATTCTATAACTATTCTATCATACTATATGACATTTTTCTTCTTTTTTTATAAAAATTCAATAACTCATTATCATAAAACAAGAAAGAGAAAGATTACTGCTTTCTCTTACTACACTATAATTTTTATTTTAAAAGATATTTTTTAAGACAATGGTTTTAATTCGAGACATCTCTTGAAGTGTTGTCATTACTCCCTCATTTCCAATTCCAGAATGCTTCCATCCACCAAATGGCATTTCGAAGGAGCGATAGAAACTAGCTCCATTAATTACAACTCCACCACATTCTAACTCTCTGGCTACTTTTGCTGCTGTTTTCATATCTTTTGTAAATACATTTCCACATAGACCAAATGAAGACTGATTGGCAATTTCAATTGCTTCTTCTAAGGTATCGAATCCAAGAATTGAGACAACTGGTCCAAAGATCTCTAGATCTTTCATAACAGCCATATCTTTTTTACAATTGCTGAGAATTGTTGGAGAATAAAAAGCTCCTTTTCTTTCTCCTCCGTATACTATTTTGGCACCACACTCTACCATTTCATTTACTTGTTGCTCTACTGTTTTAGCTGCTTTTTCACTAATTAAACATCCAATATCTGTCTCTTCTTCTTGAGGATTTCCTTGTTTTAGCTGCTTTAGACGTGCGGTTAATTTCTTTATGTATTCTGCTTTTACACGGTTATGAATTAAAAATCTTTTACTTGCACAACAAACTTGTCCTGTATTGTACATCCTTCCCCAAATCGTTTCTTCTACTGCTAAATCTACATCCCCATCTTCTAAAAGAAGGAAGGCATCATTTCCTCCAAGTTCAAGCATTACATGAGTTAAAGTGTCACTACCTGTTCTCATCGTTTCAATTCCTGCCTCTGTAGACCCTGTCAAACTAACTAGATGTACATCTGGATGCTTGGTTAGTGCTTGTCCTACCACTTTTCCTGATCCATGTAGTATACAAACTGCTCCACTTGAGACTCCTGCTTTTCTTAATAAATAAACTAATTTGGTTAGTGTCAATGGATTAGCTGTTGATGGCTTTACGATAATTGAATTTCCCATCATTAAAGCCGGTGGCACTTTTTGTCCAAACAAATCAACAGGAAAGTTGAATGGAATGATTGCTGCGATTACACCAATTGGCTCTCTTTCCACAAGTTGAACGGTATGCTCTTGCCCCATTTCAGTTCCTGCAGGTACAATATTTCCATATAAATGTTTCGCT
>JAAWDC010000170.1 GCA_022793565.1 Bacilli bacterium | reverse complement strand
ATTAGGATTCGCTCTACCAGCACGAACTGTTGAAAATCTCTTTTCTAAACTCTCAATTGCCTTTGTCATTTTTTCTTCTGTCAACTTAATAATATCTGTATCCATAAATTTCCTCTCTTCATTTATATGATACTTATATTATATTATAAAAAGTGTATTATGAAAAGCACTTTTTAGTAAAATATATTTGTTTCAAAAATGTATTTATGTTATCATATTCTATACTGTTGAATAAATTTAGGAGCATTATAGGGAGGATTTATGACACAAATGGAACAAGATATCAAAATGGTAGAATTGCTAATTAAAGGAGAAAAAATCCCAAAAGATCAAATCGACAAATACCACCCAATCTATCCAATTCAAACAGAAAACTCTAGGAAACTATTTCCTATCCTTTCTCATCAATGGGAAAACAGTATCTGGATTGGAGGAAGCGGAGATCAACCGATCAATGGAATTCTTTACGGAAGTCGAAATCTAACCATTATAGATAAAAACCCATTAGCAATTCATTATATTTTATTCAAACTAGCAGCCCTACAAGCATTACCATATGAAGAATTTTTAGATCTGTTCTCATGGCATAAAAAACAAAGCACTTCCTTACAAGAACAGTTCGAAGAAATGAAACCTTTTTTCCACACGAACAATATATATTGGGAAAGAGATAGCAGGAAATTATGGCAAGAAATCATTGACAATTATTCAAAGCAAGAAATCGCTAGAAATCTTTTCTATCAAGAAGCAAATGAATTTGAACAAAAATATGAAAAAGAACACATGCTAATCAAAAATCCCTATCTAGAAAAAAAATTTTATAATTACTTAAAAAGAGCAATCAAAAGAACTAGAATTCATTTATATACTCAAGACATTCAAAATATTCACCTAATTCCAATCAGTTACCCCATAGATAAAATTTACCTTTCTAATGTATTCTTGGAAATGGAACTATCCCTAGAGCAATATCAAGCCTTTCTCCAAGAACAAATTTACCCATATTTAGCAAAAAATGGAGAAGCAATGGTTGGATACCTCAACATTTCTCACCTCCATGGCGCTTCCTTAGGAAAACTAGGAACAACAGATCAAATTGTTTCCTTCTTTAAAGAGCATGAGTATCAAACACCCTTAATTCTAGAAGATCAATTCCAAAAGCAGATTAATTCTGCATTTATATATCAAAAAAAGTAAGCAAACTATGCTTACTTTTGTTTTTTTAAGAAATAGATTTCCGAAAAAGAAATCTTCTAATAACAAAAAGGAAAAAGCCTCATTACCAAAATATTACTATTCAATAATCTCTGCACCATATTCAGTAATTAAAACAGCCTGATTATTAGTAAGATCAATTGGATCCATCCCATTAATTTTACCAACAGGAGATCCAGATATACAATGTACGTTTAACAAATTAGGAAGAAACTTCTTACCACTCTCATATTTCCCAGAAATTGCCACGCTTCCTGCACTAACTCCCAAATAAACTCCGCCCATTTCTAAATATGATTCTAGAGTAGACAAAAAATTAACTTCACACATCCGGTTAAAAAGATAAGAAGTATTCCCACCACAAACATAAAGTACATCATACTTCGCTAATTCTTGTAAAGGCATAGCCACATGCATATCATAGACCGTAATATTCTCTTCCAAAACTCCACAAGAAAATAGATCCTCTAAACACTTTGGCAAAACCAAAATAGCCCCAACCTCAACTGCCGCAGTAGTAATAAATAAAGCGTGAATTTCTTTTCCGTCTTTTCCAACCAATTCCATAAACTTATCACGAATACTAGGGTTCTCAAATCCAGCACTCGTCAATAATATTTTTCTCATAAATTCCTCCTAAATAACCAAAGAATATCACACAAAAACAAAAATAACAATCGAACAAACAAAAAGATTAGATCATCATCTAATCCTTAAGTATTATCCTTTAATCTGATTCATTACTTCTTCAGCAAAGTTTTCTTGTTTTTTCTCGATTCCTTCTCCTACTTCATAACGAACCATATTTAAGATTTCTCCACCATTTGCTTTTACAAACTTTCCAACAGTTTCTTTATCTTCAGCTTTAATAAAAATTTGATCTACTAAACAAACATCTTGATAATATTTATTTACTTTCCCTACTAAGATTTGTTCTACTTTTTCTTCAGGTTTTCCTTCTTTTATTAATTGCTCTCTCATAACATCTTTTTCGCGATTTAAAACATCCTCTGGAACATCATTAGAAGTTAAATAAGCAGGTCTCATAGCAGCTACATGCATAGCCACATCCTTAGCAATTTCCTCACTAGCTCCTTCTAATACAACTAAAGTTCCAATTTTTCCACCCATATGAGAATAGAACCCAAAATTCTGAGAATCAGTTTTTGTAAGTTTTTCAAATCGACGGAATGAAATTTTCTCTCCGATTTTAGCAATTGCTGCAGTAATCATATCAGAAACTTTTCCATCCTCTACAGGAAACTCTAAAGCTTCTTCTACAGTATGAATATCATTATCAAAAATAACACTTGTTAATTTATCAACAAATGATTGAAACTCTGCATTCTTCGCAACAAAATCTGTTTCAGAATTAACTTCCAATATTACTGCTTGATTACCATCAACCTTAATACTGGTAATTCCCTCTGCTGCAATTCTAGAACCTTTCTTTTCCGCTTTTGCCATACCATTTTTTCGTAACCATTCAATGGCTTTGTCCATATTTCCCTCTGAAGCTTCTAATGCCTTCTTACAGTCCATCATTCCAGCCCCAGTTCTTTCTCTTAACTCTTTTACATCGCTTGCGCTAAACATAACTCTTCCTCCTAGAATTTTATTTTAAAACTTCAAGTAACTCTGCTTTTTTCATTGAAGTATATCCTTCAATTCCTTTTTCTTTTGCCATTGCCTTTAATTCAGCAACTGATTTTTTAGATAAATCTTCATCGTCTGTAGCTACTTCTACTTTTTCTTCTACTACTTCAGAAACTTCTTCTTGCTTTTCTACTGGTTTTCCTTCTTTTTTCTCTTTCTTAGCAGTTTTAGATTTATCCTCTTCTGTTAAATAATCAATAACTTCATTTCCATTTACTTCTGCAATCGCATTTGTTAATGCACCAATCATTAGTTTAACACTTCTTACAGCATCGTCATTTCCAGGGATTACATAGTCTACCATATCTGGATCACAGTTTGTATCAACAACACCAAATACTGGAATTCCTAAAATTCTAGCTTCCTTAATCGCAATCTCTTCTTTTCTAGGATCTACGATAATCAAAGCTTCAGGAACCTTTTTCATATCACGAATTCCACGTAAGTTCTTATTTAACTTCTCGTATTCCTTCTTAATCTGAATTACTTCTTTCTTTGGTAGAACTTCAAAGACACCCTCTTTTTCCATTTTTTCGATATCTTCCATTCTACGAATTCTAGTACGAATTGTCTTAAAGTTTGTTAATGTTCCACCTAACCATCTTTCATTAATAAAATGCATATTGGTTCTAACAGCATTCTCCTCTGCTGCTTCTTGTGCTTGTTTCTTTGTACCAACAAATAATACTTTACCACCATTTTCAGCAATTTCCTTTAATGCTTTATAGGCTTCCTCAATTTTCTTTGCTGTTTTTTGTAAATCGATAATATAAATATCATCACGTGTTGTGAAGATATACTCCTTCATTTTAGGATTCCATCTTCTTTTTTGGTGTCCAAAGTGAACACCTGCTTCTAATAAATAATTCATTGAAACTACTGTCATAATTTTCTTCCTTTCGTTTTTACCATCTATTAATTTCTAAAACTCATCACCTAATAGGCACTCGATGAATCAATTCACTAATATGTTTATTTTTCTAAAGCAGCAACTAATTCTGCCTTTTTCATTGAAGTATATCCTTCAATACCCTTATCCTTTGCCATTGCCTTTAATTCTGCAACTGACATTTTAGATAAATCATTACTTGATTCCTTATCTTCTGTCTTTGGAGATTCTTTTACAGTTGTTTTTTCTTCCTTTTTTGTCTCCTTTACAGCTACATTCTTAACAACACCAGCTTTAGCAATTTCTACTAATCCACTAAACGCCTTTTCATCATTAATTGCAATTTCACTTAACATCTTACGATCGATTTCAACACCTGCTTTTGAAAGACCGTTAATGAATCTTGAATAACTAATTCCGTTCAAACGACATGCAGCATTGATTCGTGTAATCCATAACTTTCTGAAATCTCTTTTCTTTTGTTTTCTATCTCTAAAAGCATATTGTCCAGAATGCATTAACTGTTCTTTTGCAGTTTTATATAAACGATGTTTGCTTCCAAAATATCCTTTAGCTTGTTTTAATACTTTTTTATGACGAGCCTTTGTTGTAGCTCCATTTTTAACTCTTGCCATAGTTTTATTCCTCCTTCTTACTTATGGGATTAAATAATATTTTTAAATCTTTTTGCATCCCCACTGCTTAAATGAACACTCTTTCTCTTCTTACGATTGAAGGATGCATTCTTACTTCCTGTATTATGTCTAGAACCTGGGTGTCCCATTGTAACAGTTCCACTTTTTCTAACATTTAAAACTTTCTTTGTTCCTTTATGAGTTTTTAACTTTCCCATTTTGTCCTCCTATTTCTCTTTTTTTGGTGCTAATAACATGATCATAGTTCTACCATCTAATTTTGCTGCTTGTTCAATAGTTGCAATATCTACAAGTCTTGATGAAAATTTATCT
>JAAWDC010000011.1 GCA_022793565.1 Bacilli bacterium | reverse complement strand
GATAATATAGTTAAAACTGCAACTACTGTAAACATCAAAACATAGTTAACATAAGCAGCTTCCTGATTCCTTTGAGCCATTGCCTTTCCTGCCTCTGTACTTCTTACTAAAGAACGAGAATTTCCAAAAGAACTAGAAGTTCTCATTTTTTGATCGATAAAATCACTATAATATATCGGTACATCCGAATCACTGAATACTTGCTTATAGTAATCTAAATCCTCTTCTGGAAAATAAGTCGTAACAAAATCAATATTATTTTTCAAAACATCAAATTGAAGCAGTCCATTTTCTAAATTATACTCTGCTTCTTCCCCAGCTAGATAAACACAAAGTGCTAATGTCGAAAGAAGCTCTACATCTTCTACTTGAGCTCTCTTCTGATCATCAGAATCAAAGAAATATTGAGAATTAGGATAAATTGCTTGAAAAGAAGGAATCCTAGTTTCTTCGTCAATATAAACAGATTGTGGAGAAAAATTTCGAACAATCCCCCCACTCTGATGAATCCTCTTCAACTGTGCATCCAATTGATAAAAAAATCCCCTCTTATAATCTGTAGACATTTTCCCCAACCCAAACTCTATGATATTTTGCTTCCCCATAGTATCACCTATTATCATTATACACTACAAAGCAAAAATTTCAATCACTGAAATAATCACGTAAAAGTCTTCTCGCACGACGTAAACTTAAAATTACTTTCGCAAAATCAATCCCTAATAATTGAGAAATCTCCGAATTAGAAAAACCATTCCAATAAAGTTCAAACATTTGACTAGTTTCTGGGTCCAAGCTAATACAGAAATTATGTACTTGTAGAGAAATCTGACCTCTAGAATATTCACGCTCTGGATCTAACGCCGATGGATCCTCTAAATATTCCCCAAAACACTGATCACTCCCTGAATAAACATGATCCAAAGAAAGAGAATCAAAATAAATGGTATTTTTCTTAGCCAAAATACCTTTCATATAATTTAAAATGCGACTACGTACAGTAATACACAAAAAAGTATAAAACATTGTAGGACCATCCTCTTTATAATAACGAATTGCCCGATCAAAAGCCAAATATGCTTCTTGACATAGATCATCATATTCGACTCCATAATTTTTATAATACTGATAGTACATACCTGCATACTTCTTCAATAAAGGTTGATATTTTTCGTACAGTACAGAAAAAGCCTCTTCACTCTTTTCCCCTACCATATAAATTAACTCATAATCATTGTATTTTTGATAATCTCTCATTTCATCCTTTCTGCCGAAAAACCTCGTAAATCATAATCCCGGCTGCCACACTGGCATTTAAACTATTTACTTTGCCACGCATAGGGATTCTAGCAATAAAATCACAGGACTCACGTACTAAACGACTCATCCCAGTTCCTTCATTACCAATTACCAAAACAATTCGTCCAGAATAATCAATCTCTCGATAATCAACACTACGTTCCATATCTGTTCCAACAATCCAAAAACCATGATTTTTCAAATTCTGAATCGTTTGATTTAGATTGGTAACCATACTAATCGGAATATTCGTAATTGCACCAACACTAGTTTTAATCACTGTTGCATTTACCTCTGCTCCACGATCTTTAGGAATAATAATTCCCGTAACACCTGCAGCCTCACAAGTACGAATAATTGCTCCCAAATTATGAGGATCTTCTATATGATCTAACAATACAATAACAGCATCATCTTCATCCAAGAAATCTTCATAATCGGTATACCTAAAATCCTCTACATCCAAAATTATACCTTGATGAACACCATTTGCAAGTTGATCTAATTCCATTTTCCGCTTCGTAACTACTGGAATTTTAGATTTTTCTATAGCCAAAATTAAATTTTTATCTCGAAAATCCTCCTGTAAATAAACTTTTCTAACTTTTTCATTTTTTTTCAAATATTCAATCGCAATATTTCTACCATATACTAACATATTTCTTCCTCCAATATCTGTTCCATTATCTCATTAATTCGTTCTTTTTTCTGATGCAAATCTAAATACCCAATTACCGCTTCTAAAGCCGTTGCATGTTTATAAGTAACAATATCACAATTTTTAGGATGAGAAGTACTCTTATAATTCCTCGCACGTCTAATCACAGAAAGCTCATCCTCCGTAAAAAAATCATGATCAATCAGTTCCTGTAAAAAAAGAGCCTGTCTTTTCGCACTAACATATTCGATAGATTTTACCTGTAAATCATTTACATGATTAATTCCTAAAGAAACCAAATAATGACGAACATAATTTTCATAGATAGTATCCCCCAGATAAGCAAGGACCAAAACATTAATTTCCAATATATTCATAAACTTCACCTATTACCAGTATAACACAATTAACAATTAAAAATATTCTTCCTTTCTCTAGATCAAAACAAATGACAATAAAAAAGGAAGATTAATCATTACGATCTCTTCCTACTAAAATAAGTACATATCTTAAAATTTCCAGTAAAGTTGTCGCAAGGCCCGCAACATAGGTCATCGCAGCCGCTTTTAACATCTCCTCACTTCCCTCATGCTCTTTCTTATCCAGAATTTTCATATCTTCTAAATGCTTAAGTGCTCTTCTAGATGCATCGAACTCTACAGGTAATGTAATCAACTGAAAGAACAAAATCACAAGTAATAGCCCAATTCCACCCCATGCCAAATCGAGCATATTAAAGAAAAAACCAATAAATATCGCAAGATATCCAAACTTCGAAGCAAAACTAACAAAAGGAAAAATAAAACCTCGAAGACGAATAAAAAAATATCCTTCTTTATCTTGAATTGCATGTCCAACTTCATGAGATGCCACACTACAAGCAGCAATACTTTCTCCATGAAATACATCTGTAGATAAGCGAACTACCTTCCTACTCGGATCATAATGATCTGTAAGAACCCCATGAACTTCTGTTACATAAACATCTTGAAGTCCATTTTCATCCAAAATCATTCGTGCAACTTCCTGACCAGATAATCCTTTTTTATTCTTTTTATTTTTATATTTACTATACCTACTATTTACAAAGAACTGTGCTATAAGAGTAATTACTACTCCGATAAGAACCAATCCATATCCAAACAAATCATAACTATAATAAGGCATAAAGTCCCCCCTTTCTATATGATTTCATAAGTAGTTTTATCTCGACCATCAATTAATCGAATTCCACGCTCTAATAATTCATCCCGAATAGAATCTGCTTTTTCAAAGTCTCTTTCTTTCTTAGCCTGATTTCTCTCTTCAATCTTCTCTAAAATATAAGATTCTAAGTCCTCTGTCACTCCATCATCCTCAACAGTCAAATCCAAAGATAAAACTTTATCAAAATCTTCAATCAAATATAATTTCGTGAAATCTGTAAGTTCCTCATCTTTCAATACATCATAGACTAAAGTCAGCATACTAGAAGTATTCAAGTCATTTGAAATCGCCTCTTTAAAAGCATCTTGATAAAAATCAATTTTACCCTCTTTTAAGTCTGGTGTTCTAGACAATTTTTGAATTCTTCTCTTTAATTTCCAATATGCTTGAGATGCTTGATCTAAAGCCTCATATGTAAATGTTAAAACTTTACGATAGTGACTTCCTAAACAAAAATAACGATAAACTAAAGGATTATATCCTTTCTCTTCTAATAAAGAAACAGTTAAAAACT
>JAAWDC010000169.1 GCA_022793565.1 Bacilli bacterium | reverse complement strand
TTCGCCTTCTTCTTTTAAATCGAACCCCTTTTCTCATAGAGCCACCTCTATTATATTTTATGTCAAAAGAAAAAAAGTAGAAAATCTACTTTCCACTAAACAAAAAGGCAAGAAATAAAGCAACAGAAACCCCAAAAAGTAATATAATAGTTAAAATATATGGACTTACATTCCCACTCTCAACAAGACGATCATCCAAAGCTTTCACATACTGTCTTTGTGATTGATACCCAACTTCATTTTGAGTATTCAAAGAAGAAAGTGTCTCATGAGTAGAACTTAAAACCATAAGGCTATTTCCAGGTGTTGTTTCATTAACGTTACATAAATAACTACCTGTAGGAGTCTGCGTTGTTAAAGCTCCATTTGTCATTAATGCATCTGCTAATTGATCATACTGTTCTCCAAGACCAAAGGAAAAATTTAAATCTCCTGTTACATTTTGAACTGCAATTTGTGCCATTCCTTCCTTTTGTAAAATGTGATCCTCTAACAATTGAAAAACTAAGGCAAGCTCTGGAGAAGAGACCTCAAGCATTGTAGAATAATCAGTCACCACTTGAAAAGAACCAATCAAATCGGATAATTTTTGTCTAACCATTGGATCAGAAGCAAAATTTCCTTTTCCTAAGTTTGAAAAATTCCCAAATTTAATACAAAAGCTATTCTTATCATTTTCTCCTTTTTGTAATATCATATCGAGTCCTAAATTAGAAAAGAAAGAATCACTATTTGATGTCATAAGACCAACAACCATCATCTTAGCAAAATCCATGGATTCCTCTTCTTCCAAACTAGCTTGAATAACAAGACTACCATCAGTATCTACCTGAACTGAAGAAGAATCTACCTTTTCTTTAGAAAGAATTGTATCTAAAAGAATATGATCATTTGCCCCTTCAGTAACTGGAATCACTTGATCGGTAGAAATGGAAGTATCCACATCACTTCTTCCAAGAAATTGCTGCCTATTTTTCAAATAATCTATCGCTACATCAAGATTATTCTTTAATTGTTCTACATCCTTTTCAGATTGGATCTTACTTTCTATCTCAGAATGTTCTCCTTGGACTTGTACTCCAACACTCCCTAATTGATCATGAAAATAATCAATTACGTTTTCTTGAACATTCTGTGTCTCTATTTCAGACTTTTTATAAGTTTCTTTTCTCTTTTCCACCAGATTCTCTATAAAATCAAGAATGGAAGAACAAACGATATGAATCTCATCTTCAGACCCAAGTTCTTGACAAGATTGTAAAAGACAATCTAGTACTTCCTGAGGTACATCATAAGACTGAATAAACTGTCGTATTTGTAACCTTATTTCAGAAATTGTATGACCTCTTTGAAGAACTAACTGTAATTGAGATAAATAATTCAAAGAAACAGTATAATCCTGCTGAGTCAACTTTTTCTTTAAGATATAATCATCTATCCTAGAAGCTCTCTCATCCATCTTTCTCTCCCCCAATAATCAAATTCTATTTTAAAAGATATTGATATATAACGAACCCAATCGCAACAATCAAAGCAATCACAAGAATTGTAACAATCGCTTTAATCCAAGGAGATGTCTTAGTATCATCAACAAAAGTCTGATCATATTCATCTTGAACTAAGTCCTCTTTTGATAAATCCATAGATTTAGTATAAAAAGATTTATCAATTACCGTCTCCCCATAATCCTCAGATTCACTTACTGTTTTCGTAATAGATTCACTAACATTAATCTTAATATCAGAATATTCCTCTAGTTGTTCTGCAAGATCCCCTGTAATGATTGTTTCATCAATCTTTGTAGGCATCAAATCATCTAATAAGAAATCATCAGACTCATCTAACCCCTTAGCAGCTCTTTTTCGATCCATCTTTTCACGATCTAAAATTTCATTCACATCATGCGACATAGTTTTTGATGTAATTGTATGAAACAATTCTTTTAAATTCTCTTCTTCCTCTTCAGACAAAACTTCCTTCTTATTATTTTGATATTCCTTTAATTTCTCTTCATTTAAATCAGTCAAAATATTATATTCAGTTGTCTTGAGCCTTCTTCTGCGCTCCAGTTCATCATCGTCATCTTCACGATTTTTCTTTGCTTCTTCCAATACCCGATTAATATCAAAATCTCGTGTTTCAGACTCTTCTTCTTTCTTATTATATTCATAAGGATATTCACGAATTTCTCGAGTATCTTCAAGACTAGAACTAAAATTAGCTGCTCCTCTTGTCTTTTGATAAGCTTCTCTTCTACTTAACCCTTTATCCTGAACTGAGGAAAGATCAATAACATTCGCTTCTACAGACGAAAAGTTAGTAATTGTTGCATTGGTATACAAATCATCATATACTTTTTTATTTTTCAAAGTTCGACTTGCTACTTGCTGATCTTGCTTTGAAGTATACCTTTCCATTCTACTTGCCATAGTATCACCCTATATCCTATTTACATAATCATATCATAGCATATTTTCTTATAAAAAAAAAGAAGAAATAGAATTGTTATTTTTAAATCTTTTCAGTATAATTTAATAAGAAGAAAGGAAGTAAGAAAATGAAAGTAAAAGTAAATAAAGAAATTTGTATTGGATGTGGTGCATGCACCCAAATCGCAGAAAATGTTTTTGAGTTTGGAGAAGATGGATTAGCTGAAGTAAAAAAAGAAATCAAAAAAAT
>JAAWDC010000168.1 GCA_022793565.1 Bacilli bacterium | reverse complement strand
GTTCTGTTGTTACTGGATATGTTAATGATTCCTCGGGGAAGTCTCGAGTGATTCATAGCGTCATTGTGAATAAGGAAACTGTGTTCGATTATTCTAATAATTTGGTGGCTTCAATAAAAAACTATGATCAGTTGTTTGATTTGAGTGTTTTATCAGAGGTTTCGGAGGAAACTCTCATAAATGATGCTAAATCGCCTTTGGCAAGTCTTCCAATAGGAGTTAAATTCTATTGTTTGTTTCACGAGGAACTATGTAATGGTCATACATTTATTGGTGGATCTGAGTGGGAGGTAGAAGGTGTTTCTAAACAAAAAACGTTATCTTAATAAGACTAAGGAGATCTTTTTCATATAGGTTCTGTTTCTTTTTTTTATTTTTTGTGATACTATCTATAGTGATTTGAGGGGATTAATATGTGGAAGATTGGAAATGTAGAAATAAAAAATCGTACTGTTTTAGCACCAATGGCTGGAATCGGGAATTCAAGTTTTCGAAAAATTGTGAAGGAAATGGGTTGTGGTTTAATATACGCTGAAATGGTCAGTGATAAGGCTTTATTCTATAATAGTAAAAAGACAATTGATATGCTTTATATGGAGGATATGGAACGACCAATTACGCAGCAGATTTTCGGAAGTGATAAAGAATCATTTGTTGTTGCTGCTAAGTATGTATATGAACATATGCGTCCTGATATCATTGATATTAATATGGGATGTCCTGTTCCAAAAGTTGCGGTACGTTCTCAAGCAGGAGCCGCTCTTTTGAAAAATCCTGAAAAGATACGAGAAATTGTTTCTAGTGTTGTAGCGGCTGTTCCTATTCCAGTTACAGTTAAGATTCGTAGTGGATGGGATCATGAACACATTAATGCTGTTGAAGTAGCTCAGATTTGTGAAGAAGCAGGGGCTTCTGCCATTTGTGTTCATCCTAGAACACGTAGTCAAGGGTATTCTGGTAAGGCAGATTGGTCTATTATTAAGCAAGTAAAAGAAGCTGTATCGATTCCAGTGATTGGAAATGGAGATATAACTTCAGGTCGTCTTGCTCAACAGATGATTGATGAAACTGGTTGTGATGCAGTAATGATTGGGCGTGGAGTTTTAGGTAGACCTTGGGTGATTCGTGAGATTAATCATTATTTAGAAACAGGGGAAGAGTTGGAAGAACCAACACCAACAGAGAGAATTGATTTTTGTTTGAAGCATTTAGAAAATTTGAATCAACTAAAGAATGAGCATTTGGCAGTATTAGAAATCCGAAGTCATATTGCGTGGTATTTAAAAGGTTTGCCAAAATCGAATGAAATTAAGAATAAAATATTTCTTCAGACTAGTATTTTTGATATAATCAATACATTGAATGAGTATAAAAAATGGATAGAAAGTTAGGTGAATATTTTGGCTAAAAAGAAGAAGGCAGATGAAACAACTGCAAAAAGGGCTGAAAAAAGAACAATGGAGAGTGTTGTTTTCGATAAGGAGAAATCTACTAGAAAAAAGAAACATTCTGCCAATACAGCAAATAAGAAACAGGTACAAAAGGAATCTATGGTACAAGATTTCAAGGAGAAAGAGTATAAAACAACTGTCGAAGAGTCTTTTGTACAAGATCAAGATTTTAAAAAGGAGAAAGTGGATGCTGAGCTAGTTTCAGAAAAGGAACAGAATTTTGATCAACCGAAATATCAAAGAGCATATTTTTTTCCAAGATTTTTAGCATATGTATTAGATTTTATTATTGTTACTATGCTATCGACACTTGTACTTAATATGGTTCCACAAGACAAGAACTATAAAGCATATTTGAATGAGTATCAAAAAATTCAGGCAGAGTTTATGGCACAGGATATTACACCAGAGGAGTATGTGAATAAATCAGTGGATGTTATTTATGATATGGATTATAGTAATGTGTTGCCAATGATTGTTGAAGTGATTATATTAATTCTTTACTATATTGTTTTTCAGTTTTATAATAAAGGACAAACCCTTGGGAAGAAATTGCTTAGAATTCGAGTAGTATCTAATAATTATGAAGATGCGACAATGGATCAATTCATTCTTCGTTCTTTTGTTGTTCCTTCGATCATTAGTAAGATGGCTATTATTGCATTAGTATTGTTCATGGGAAGAGAGACTTATTATTATGGAAGCTTCACTGTACAAGGAATTCAAGTTGGATTAATTATTATATCTGTATTTATGATCATGTATTCAAAAAGTGGTAGAGGACTTCATGATCGTTTGGCGAAGACAACGGTAATTATGGTTGATTAATAAAAGAGGCTATGCATTTTCAAGAAAGATAATATGTGAAATTGAATCACATACGAAGGAGGATATTATGAGAGAATTTTCAGAACAAGAACTAGTAAGAAGGGGAAAAATTGATAAAATAAAGGAATTCTGCAACCCATATCCAGAGCGATATGAAGTTACACATTCTTTAAGGGATGCTTCTGTGTTAGAGGATGAGACTAAGGATGTATCTGTTGCAGGACGTATTGTATTTATTCGTAAAATGGGAAAAATGAGTTTTTTGAAATTGAGGGATATTGAAGGGGAACTTCAAATTTCTATCAAAGTTGATCTTATTTTAGAAGATACTTATAATTTCTTTAAAGCAAATGTTGATATTGGAGATTTTATTGGGGTAACTGGTGAAATTTTTACAACACATACAGGAGAGAAGACACTACGTGCAGATCATTTTACTTTCTTGGGAAAAGCTTTAAAGCCACTCCCTGAAAAATTTCATGGACTTACAGATTTGGAAGCTTGTTACCGTCAGAGATATGTTGATTTGATTATGAATCAGGAAACAAGAAATCGTTTTATTGTTCGTGTCAAATTTATTCGAGAACTTCGTAATTATTTAGATAATTT
>JAAWDC010000167.1 GCA_022793565.1 Bacilli bacterium | reverse complement strand
ATTTAGCCTTCTAGAGGAAAAAAGTATGGACGGAGGGGATAAGAAATGCCTGAAGTATTAGAAGAGTGCCAAAAACGAATCAAAGAATATGAAAATCAAGTATCTGCTATTTCAGAATATCAAGATCTAGTTTCTAAATTTGAGAAAGCCCTTTATGGAAGTACTGAAAAACAATTAATCATTCCCCAAGTATCGGATGTATTAAAACTATTCTTCTATCTTGGAATTCCCCAAGAAAAATGGTTTCTAATTACAGAAATTATGCAAGATTTAAGTCAAGATATTGATTGCGATTGGCGTGGAGAAGAATGGTTTGTTATACTACAAACCTTGATGAAAATCGACCAACAATCCTTAAACAACTATTTGGATGCACTGAATCATTATCTTAAAAAAAATGATTACGATCAAATAGTTGCAACGGAAGTAAATTCTATTATAGAGAAATATGCTACGGATCAAATGAGTTGTTATACCGTAGAAGAAGAAATTGCCTTAGCGGTAGTTGTAAAACATAATTTTAATAATATCTTTGAAAATGAACAAAATTTCAGGAATAATGAAACCACAGTAGATGGAGTAAAGAAAACCTTTTCTTTTCTTTTGCTTCTAACCATGGCTTATTCCAAGCTCCATGAAGAGAAAGTATATTTTGATGCACTCCTTGGTAGCCTCCTTCTTTATAGACAAGATCTTCTCATGCTAAATCAAAAAATAAGACATAAAGAATTAGAAATGAGAAAAGCAAAAGAGGAAAGTACAAGAATAGTTTTCATCAGAAAGACTACACCTCAGAATCTCCGTCTAATTGAAAAATATAAAGAATATATGGAAATCCTTTTAAAAATAGAGCCAATAGATGATCTAATTACTATGTCCCATGACAATCAATCAAAATTAGAAAAGGATCAAAGAGAATTAAGACAGCAAATGGGCCATTTAAGAAAAATTATCACAGAGTATATAAAACAAAAGGAATTCTATCATATTCATCCATCTGTCTTGGAATTGATAGATTTATCTTTACAAAAACAAATTTTATGGGAAATTAGAAACCATAATAAAAATCGTTTAATGGAACTAAAAGAGCAAATGAAGCAGTGTCAAAAAAGTAATTTTGATAAAATAGCTCATATTCTAAATTCCTATGGGTGTAGTACGAACCATTTAACAGAACAAGAACGAACTACTTTAGTTTCTAGATATAGTGAAGAAGAAATAAAAGTTATGATCGACGCTATAGACAAAATTCCAATGGAATGGAAATCTCGATATTATTTTCTTTTAACAAAGAGTGACCTAACACGAATTCAAAAAATTGATTACTATATGAAGAAAAAGTATTTGACAGAAAGTTTCCTTAAAACTCATATGGATTATTTTGAAATCACAAGTCCATCTTTTCAAAACTTCGAAGAGATTTTGCAAGCCATAGAAGAAGTAGGAATCGATCCCAAAGATATCACAAAAAAGAATGAAACAATTTGGGAAGAAGAATGTTCAAAAATTAAAGAAAGAATTGCCTTACATAGAAAATATGGAACAAATTTCCAAAATAATCCACAACACTGGTACGACTACTTACAAAGCGACATTGCTTTTGACTTATTTGATGAATGGATAGAACTTGGCTTTTTAGGATATACGAGACATCACCCATATTTATTAAAAGAACAAAATAAACTAGTTGGAAAAAAGATCCGACTAATGCAAGAAATGGGATTCCAAGAAGAAAATGGTAGAATTCGCTCCTCTTGCTTTACAGAACAATACCTCAATGAAGAAGATATAGAAGCATACTTTGAAGGGGAATATATTCCAGTTGAGGATTCAATTTTAGAAAAAGAAAGTAGATTGCAAATATCATCTAAAACGATGACACTTCCAATAGTTCGTGAATTAGATACAAAATATCTAGTCTCGGACTCTCTATATCAAATAAATGATGTTTTTGTTTCTAGAAATCGATTCTTACGAAACTTAGAAGTATTAAAGGATCATCCTGAAATATCCTTTTCTCAACAGGTTAAAAGATCATTAATTTATACACCTTATAAAGGATATACAGAGGAAATGATTCAAAGACTGCAACAAATAGTACCTTCAGTAAAACAAAAAAGAATCGATTAAAAATGTAAACTCGTTAAAGGCCTCAAATTTACAAATGATAAGAGGTCTGATAAAATAAAAGGGAGTGGTGAAGAATATGAAATCTTATATACTACAAGCTGTATTAAACGATCAAACGGTCATTAATTTAGACTTTCTAGACGGTTTGGAAATGTCATTAGTTGGGATTGACCGTTATACCAATGTCTATGATTTTTGGGGATTTTTGAGAATGGTCGAAGAGCAAGTGAATGCAAATGTTAAAAGTAGAATTGATGCTTTTCAAATTGCCATTAAAGGAAAAGGATATGCTTATTCTGTATGCTTTCAAAACAAATATTTAGAAGAAACTTTAAAAAACGTACAATATGACCCTATAAAAAGAAAAAATGTCATTCCCTTTAGTTGCGATCCTTTTATAGAAATGAAAGAATTTTTGTTTTCTGACTTCAATCGAGGAGGACAACAATTTACTAAGCATTATTCATATAGAAACCGTTTGAGTCGATTGGTCCATCGTTATATTCAGTCATATTCAGATTGTGAGGAAGATTGGATAAAAAGAAAAGAATTAGAAAGAGAAATCATCCAAGAAATGAGAGAATATAATACCTATCGTTCTTTATGTCTATATCGAAAGAAATTAGAACGTACAAAAGACAGATACATAACAGCAAAACCAACTCCAAGAGCACCTTCCTCAAAGAATATTTTAAAGCCAGTGATCATTTCAGAAGAAAATAAACCAAGATATAGTGCAGTGTGGGAGAACTTACATGGCGATGAAAGGGAAGAATTCTTAGATCCCGAAGAAATTAAACAAATGGTGAAAAGTTATGGAGAAAATTGAATCTTATCGAGACTACTTCGTAGATAGACAACATTTAAAAAATTTCTTAGAGTATTTAAAAATTCAAAAAAATTATTCTAAAGATACAATCATAAGTTATGAAGAAGATTTGACAGAATTTTTAGGATTCTGTAGTTATCACCATATTTCATATCTGAAAGTGAATTATAAAGAAGCAAAAAAATATCTTCTCTATCTATATGAAGAACAAAAAGAAAAAGCGACAACAATTTCAAGAAAGATTTCATCCATTCGTAGTTTTTATCGCTATCTATCTAGTAGGAGAATTACTGATAACAGTGCATTTTCTTTACTGGTATTACCAAAAAAGGAAAAGAAACTTCCTAAATTTTTTGAATATAGTGAATTAAAAGAAATGTTTGCTATTCCAGATTTATCTAATCCTTTAGGACAAAGGAATATCCTAATATTAGAAATGCTTTATGCAACTGGGGTTCGTGTAAGTGAATTAGTTGGAATTAAAATCGAAGATATCTCTTTTTCAGAAAAAACTATTCGTATTCTAGGAAAAGGAAATAAGATGAGAATTGTCTACTTTAATGAAATCACTTTAAAAAGATTGCAGTACTATATAGAAAATGGTCGAAAATCCATGGATCATAAAAACTTATCTTACTTATTTCTAAACCAAAGAGGAGGACAGTTAACAACTAGAAGAGTAGAGCAGATCTTAGAAGAAATTATAAAGAAGACATCAATTACAAAACATATTTCTCCACATATGATTAGACACAGCTTTGCAACACACTTACTGAATGAAGGTTGCGATTTATTGTCTGTTCAACAACTATTAGGACATGAAAGTCTTCGGGCAACAAGTGTCTATACACATATCACAAATGATAGGATTAAAGATGTTTATCTAAAAACGCATCCAAGAGCAAAGAAAGACAAATAGTTTTATGCCTAATAACAATTGTAAAATCTAGTAAAAAACAATAATTCCTATTGTTTTGCTAGATTTTTTCTTTTATACTATAAGAGTCAGTTGATGAAAGGATGAGGAAAATGAAATACGTTTATTTGTTTAGCGAAGGAAACAAAGATATGAGAGATCTTCTTGGTGGTAAGGGTGCCAATTTAGCTGAAATGACAGGAATTGGTCTTCCAGTACCAAGAGGATTTACAGTAACTACAGAAGCTTGTACAAGATATTATGAAGATGGAAAAGAAATAGCATCAGAGATTGTAAGTGAAATAGAAGAAAAAGTAGAAGAACTTGAAAAAATTACAGGAAAAAAATTAGGAGATGCTAAAAATCCATTATTGGTATCTGTTCGTAGTGGTGCAAGAGCAAGTATGCCAGGTATGATGGATACAGTATTAAACTTAGGAATGAACGATGAGGTTGCCAAAGGATTTAGTGACGTTACCAAAAATCCAAGATTCGTATATGACTCATACCGCCGCTTCATTCAAATGTTTGCAGATGTTGTTATGGGATTTCCAAAAAGCTCTTTTGAAAGACTTTTTGATAAAATCAAAGAAGAGAAAAACGTTAGCTACGATACAGAATTAACAGCAGAAGATCTAATGGAAGTTGTAGATATCTACAAAGAAGAATATAAAAAACACGCTGGAAATGAATTCCCACAAGAGCCACGTGTTCAAATGATGGAAGCAATCAAAGCTGTATTTAGAAGTTGGAATAACGATCGTGCAATTACATATCGTAGATTAAATGATATTCCAGGAAGCTGGGGAACTGCTGTAAATGTACAAGAAATGGTTTATGGAAACCGTGGGGAAACATCAGGAACTGGTGTTGCATTTACGAGAAACCCTGCAACAGGAGAAAAGAAATTATTTGGAGAGTACTTGATGAATGCACAAGGAGAAGATGTTGTAGCAGGAATCCGTACCCCTCAAACAATCGATACTTTAAAAGAAACAATGCCAGAATGTTACGAAGAATTCGTTCGTATTTGTGATATCCTAGAAAACCATTATCGTGATATGCAAGATATGGAGTTTACAATCGAGGATGGCAAATTATTCATGCTTCAAACAAGAAACGGAAAAAGAACTGCCCCAGCAGCATTAAAGATTGCTGTTGATCTAGTAAATGAAGGAATGCTTACAAAAGAAGAGGCATTACTGAAGGTAGAACCAAAACAATTAGATCAATTACTACATCCAAATTTTGATTCAGAAAGCTTAAAAGCAGCTAAAGTTGTTGCAAAGGGACTTGCTGCATCTCCAGGAGCAGCTACTGGTAAAATTTATTTCACAGCCGAAGATGTAATGAAAGCACACGCTGACGGAGAAAAGGATTTACTATTAGTTCGTTTAGAAACTTCACCAGAAGATATCGAAGGAATGAATTTAGCACACGGTATTTTAACTATCCGTGGAGGAATGACTTCTCATGCAGCAGTAGTAGCTCGTGGTATGGGTACTTGTTGTGTTTCTGGATGCGGGGAATTAAGAATTGATGAAGAAAAGAAGACTGTAACAACAAAAGATGGTGCTACTTTCCATGAAGGGGACTGGATGAGCTTAGATGGTTCTACTGGTAACGTTTATGGAGAACAAATTAAAACCGTAGATCCAGAGATTGTTGGAGATTTTGAGACATTTATGGGATGGGCAGATAGTGTTCGTACATTAAAAGTGCGTACAAATGCAGATAATCCAAAAGATGCCAAAGTAGCACGTGATTTTGGAGCAGAAGGAATTGGTCTTTGTCGTACAGAGCATATGTTCTTCGATGAAGAGAGAATTTTTAACTTCCGTCGCATGATTACAGCAGAAACCCTAGAAGCAAGAGAAGAGGCTTTATCAAAAATTCTTCCATATCAAAGAGACGATTTTGAACAATTGTTTAGAGTAATGGATGGATATGGAGTAACTATTCGTTTCTTAGACCCACCACTTCATGAGTTCTTACCTCATACAGATGAAGAGATTAAACCACTTGCAGAAAGCCTAGGAATTACTTTTGAATCTTTAAAAACTAGAGTAGAATCTCTAAAAGAGTTCAACCCAATGATGGGACATCGTGGATGCCGTCTAGCAGTTACTTATCCAGAAATCGCTAAAATGCAGACAAGAGCAGTCATTGAAGCCGCTATTAATGTAAATAAAGATGGTCTAAATGTAGAACCAGAAATTATGATTCCATTAATTGGAGATACAAAAGAATTAAAATTTGTAAAAAATATTGTATGTGAAACAGCGGATTCTATTATTAAAGAACAAGGAGTAGATTTAAAATACTCAGTTGGAACAATGATTGAAATCCCAAGAGCTGCTTTAACAGCTGACAAAATTGCAGAAGATGCAGAGTTCTTCTCATTTGGTACGAATGATTTGACACAGATGACTTATGGATTTAGTCGTGATGATGCTGGTAAATTCTTAGAGGATTATTATAAAAAAGCAATTTTTGAAAGTGATCCATTCGCAAAAGTTGACCAAGAAGGTGTTGGAGAACTAATGAAGATTGCGATCGAAAAAGGAAAGCAAACAAGACCAAATATTAAGCTTGGTATTTGTGGAGAACATGGAGGAGATCCATCTACAGTAGAGTTCTGTCATGAGATTGGATTAACTTACGTATCTTGTAGTCCTTATCGTGTACCACTTGCTAGATTAGCAGCAGCACAAGCAAAAGTAAAAGAAACTCTATAATTAGAAAGAAGAATATCATACTTTGATTTGATATTCTTTTTCTTTTGAAATCCAGTTTAAAAGAAAAGAAATATGTCATACTAAAAATAGGTGAATACTATGGATAAGAGATGGGGCATTATCTTAGGCATTGGACTTCTTTTCGCGATAGGAGTTTTTAGTTATAATAATATTCAATCGCCTACCAACAAACAAAAAAACAAAGTAAAAGATCAAGTAGAAGAGACATATCAGGTAAAAATAACGGAAGAAAAGAATTGCTCAAAAGAAAAAAGATTATATTATAAAGGAGAAAAGCAAAATATATATACATATTGCATTGATTCTATAAAGATTGAAAGACAAGGGAAATATATAGAATTAAAATCTTTAGAGCAAGGAGAAGATACCTTATATCATTTGTTAGAATCCTTGAAAAAAGTAGAAGTCTATAAAGATGGAGGCTCTATTTTATATGAAGATATAAAAGAATCTAAGCAAAGTGTCATTCCTTTTCGAATTCTTCAATGTAATAGAATAGATGATACAAACAAGGAAAAAAATCAAGATATTTATATTGGAATAAAAGAAATGGAGTATGAAAAAGGATTCTGTGAAGAATAAAACAAAAGAGCCAAAATGCTCT
>JAAWDC010000166.1 GCA_022793565.1 Bacilli bacterium | reverse complement strand
CGGCATATCTCGTATTACTAATCGCAAAATTTTCTTTTAAACTACGTGCTACTCCACGTTTTACAAAATAGCGTTTCATAATCTCTAAATCGATTACTTTAGACCCCATCTCTATTTTCTCATTCTTAATCATAATTCCTTTATTGAATATGGAAACTTCTACATTATCATACCCTAAATTGATGATTGCCCCAACTTTATCATCAATCTCTGGTGTCTTAGCTTCAAAATAATCTCCTACTGCTTTTAGACATACATCAACAGGGGTAATTTCACAAGTTTTTAAAAGTATTAGTGTTTCTTTTAATAAAGGTTTTGGTACTGTTGCAATTACTGCTTTTACTAATAGTTTCTGCCCCATCATTCCCTTTGGATCTTTGATTCCATCTTTATCATCTACGTGGAAAGAAATCGGCATAATGGTTACTAATTCTCTCTCCTCTTTGATGTTTCCTAAAATAGCTTCATGAAGTACTTTGGAAATTTCTGGTGTATCGATCATAGTTTCTGGATTTAAAGCTGTCTCTCCAGTAACAATACTAAATTCTATTTTATCAGAAGGAACAGAGACAATTGCCTGATTGATTGAAACTCCAATCATTTCCTCGATATCTTTTTTTGCTTTTTGTAAAGACACAATTGCACTTTCTAAATCAGTAATGATTCCATTTTTAATTCCTTTACTTCGGACGTTTGTAGCAGCAAGTACATGAAAAGCACCATTGATACATTCGCTAACAATCATTTTTATTCCATAACTACCTAGATCAATACTTGTATATATCTTTTTCATTATACGAACTGCCTCCTATTTTATAAAACTAATTATACACTAAAGGACATAAAATGGAAAGAGAAAAAATAGACAAAGTTGAAAAGCAACTTTTAAAATAGAAAAGGTGGTCTTTATACTTTCTGTAAAAGAAGAAAAGTTGTGAAGTAAAAATTTAAGAACTACTACACAACTTTTGATTTTTATTTGAATTATTTTATCTTTTTTTCCAAAGAATTCGACAAATATAGAATAGAAATACTGTAAACATCGCTACATATATCCACATTAGCATTGTAGTTAGAATTCCCTCTGTATGTTTATGGATGATACTTGGTATACTTTCCGGAAAGTATTCTCGGATAAATTTACTGATTTCTGATACTCCTAAATTGTCTCTAATAAATGTCAAGATTCGAAAAAAGATATCGACAGAAGCAATAAAGTAGACACTGCTATCTAGCTTTCTAAAAAAGCAAATTCCTGCAACAATTAAAATAACTAATAAAAATACATCAAACCCCATACTACGCTCCCTCTTCTATCTTAGTTAAGAATATCATAAACCGACTTTTTTTGCAATAAAAGAAGAAAGGCGTATGTGTAAAAAAAAGGAAATTTGACATCAAAATCAAATTTCTAAAAATATGGATTCCAATTTCTTTCATATTCTAATGTCGTTTTTGGTCCATGCCCTGGATACAATGTATAGTCTTTCTTTTCTTGGAGTAAACGATCTATACTTCTTTTCATTTCTATAGTGCTTCCTCCTGGTAAATCACATCGACCAATTGATCCTCGAAATATGAAATCTCCAACAAACATTACTCTTGGCTCCTCAAACACAAAACGGATGGAATCTAGAGAATGTCCTGGATTAGAAACCATTTGAAACATAAAAGGACCAACTGTATATTTCCCCTCTTTGGTAGAAAAATCATAGACTGGTACTTTAAACTCTTCTACTAATAATTTTAAGGCTCCTACGTGATCAAAGTGATGGTGAGTAATTAAAACTCCTAGGACATTCTTATTTTCAATTACAGATCGAATTTTAGAATATTCATCTCCTGGATCTATAATGAGGCAATTTCCCTTTTCTACTAATAAATAGCAATTTTCTTCTAAATCTCCTGTTACAATCGTTTTTATTTCCATTTTACACTTTCTTTCTTATCTTCAATTTTCCTAGTCCAGAAACTGTTATTTCTACACTATTTGAAATCAATTTTTCCAAAGAATCTATCGGTCCATATAATTGTCGATCTATTCTGGAATCTTTCAAAAATTCCCTTTCTAGCAATACATATCTCATATCTTGGATTAGAAAAACAGATCGATATAAGACTGGATATTCTACTAGTGTTTGATCATAAAACCCCGGATTTTTCTCTATCCATATATCTTCCTGTTCAGCCACTCCATCGGTTAAAAATCTAGTTGTTAGAATTCCTTCTTTAGAAAAAGCATAGAACTTTTTCCAATGTTTCAAATATTCTTCTAATGAACTATGGTGATGTATTTCTAAATTTTGAATCGTTTTTTCTAACATTTTGAAAGTTTCTCCTTTTTAAATTAATATTTAAAGAAGGATATGCAAATTCAGATACATATATTCATGAATTTAACTATTCTATTTTTTAATCTCTTTGTTTCCATAACATTTTGTTTTCTTGAAATTGATAGTTTATTTTCTTTTGATTATATAGATAAGATAAATATGATCTAAGAGTACTTCCAATTAAAACGTATTGATTGGCATTCATTACTAGATGATACGTATTAAAAAGATATGCCAAGATCTCTTCAAAAGTCCTTGTTCTATCACAGAATTTTAATATTAAATCTATAATCTCATAAACTTTCTTTCTATTAGATTGAATCAACATAGTAATATCCTCTGTTGCTGCAATATGAGATGGAATATAAAGCTCTCCTTTTAATGTTTCTAATCGATCTAGAGTCCCTAGAAAACTTTCTACATCATAAAGAAAAAACACATGATATTTCAAGATGGTTTCTTCACTAAATAAAGCATCTGCTATGAAATAGATATTATCACTCGTTTTTACTCCAATCATATCAAAGAAGTGACCTTTTAGTTCAACATACTCTAATCCTTCTGGCAAGTTTTCTTCTACTTCTAAAGTTTTTGTACTTTTGGCTAGTAAAAATTTATTTTGAAGGTCTAAAAACGGATAACCACCATATAAAAAAGAAGGCTCTAGGATGGTATCTTCAATAAAAGCTCTTTCTATTCGGTGGGCTAAAATTTTGCATGCTGTTCGTTCTTGAATTATTTTATTTCCTCCAATATGATCTGCATTAGAGTGTGTATTAATAATTCCTTTCACTTTCCATCCTTTTTCTTCTACTATTTTTAATATCTTTTTCCCAGCCTCTTTATCATTTCCTGTATCAATTAAGTATACATTTTCTGAGTCTATTTGATAAATTCCAATATTGGTACCATTTTTTATATAATAGGTTTTTTCTCCGACTTGAACTAACTCCATTTTGATCCTCCAGTTCTATTTCTAAGACGACTGTTTTTTATCTTTTTTTTCTTGTTCTCGCTCTAATTTAGAATATACGCATCCACAATAGTCCTGACGATAAAGTCCATACTCTTTGGATAATTCAATACTTCTTTTATATCCATTTTTCTTTTTAAAATCAGCAAACAAATATGAAACATTGTATTTTTCTTCTAGTTCTTCTCCAATTTCGTTTAATACTCTACTATTTTTGTGAGGGCTGATTGATAAAGTAGTTCCAAAGTAATCAAATGATTCTTTAGACGCCATTTTAGCTGTTTCTTCTAATCGTAACCGATAACACCGAAAACAGCGCTCACTTCCTTCTTTTAAATGTTCATATCCTCGTACTATATCAAAAAAATCGGTCGGATTATAGTATCCTTCTCGAACCGAAATTTTGTGCTTTGTATTTACTTTTTTTACAAATTTTTTGATTTCTGTTAAACGTTTTTGATATTCTTCTTTATCTGATATATTGGGGTTATAATATAGAATAGTAATCTCAAAAAACTCTGATATTCTCTCTAATACTGCACTGGAACAAGGAGCACAACAGGCTTGTAATAGTAGGGTTGGAGTTTTTTTCTCTTCTACATTCTTGGCGATTATTTCTTCCATTTTCTTTTGATAATTTTCTTTCATTTTTTAATCCTCTGATAGAAACATTTTATCTATAACGTGTTCTGCGACAATCATAGGAACATTTCTTTCAATTTTAATATCGTAAACATCGTCTTCACTTCGATAGAGTTCTCCATCCAGACACCAAGGTTTTTTTAGTTTACTATGAAATTTGATGCGAATATGATCGGTTTTGTGAAAGTAAAATCCTGGTACTTTCGTAATGTCGTTTAGTCTTAAATAAATCAAACTTCGTACAATATCTCTTTTCGTTCGTAGGTTGCAAAAAGCCACTTCAAAAGCATTATCATTTAACTTTACGTTACGATAAAAATGGGGCATTCCAGCAATACGATTTGCATTTGATATTAGGGCGAAAGAATAAAGTCCATGATATTTTTCTCCGTCTACTTCATATGTTAATTCATATAGAGGTGTTTTTTTCTGAAAAAAGTCTCGCAATCCCGCAATTATATAAGCACTTTTTCCTAGATACTTTTTTAAATTTCGTCCCGTTTCGTATGGGACATTCATAAACTTTCCAAACCCTGCGGAATAAACAAACGGATGGCCATTAATGGTACAGATATCAATCCCTTTCACTATTCCTGATAAAATTAACTGTAAGTTCTTGTAGGGATGTTTTCCAAACCCAAACATTGCCCCGATATCATTTGTCGTTCCATATGGTAAATGAGCCAGTACAAGCCGTTTTTTGCGAGCAAAATTACCAACCATCGCTTCGTTTAAAGTTCCATCTCCACCAACAGAAATTACTAAATCTACCGTATCTGATAAGTTTTTCACGATATCTGTGGCATGTCCTGGGTAGGTGGTTTTGTGAAATGTCACTTCATACCCATGGCGTTTAAATAGAGATAAACACCGCGAAGAAGACTCATTTATTGTTTCCTTCGCTTTTCGCTTTCCACTATACGGATTGATAATAACTACTGCTTGTTTCATAGGAACTTCCTTTCATATTCCATTTGTATTATTCACTTAGATTGTGATATACATCTTGAACATCATCTAATTCTTCTAATGTCTCTACAAGTGCTCGTACTTTTTCTTTTGCTTCCTCATCTTCAATTTCTACAAGATTGGATGCAACGTATGTAATTTCACTTGTAATAAAGTCTGTAACTCCCATTGCTTCTACTGCTTCTTTTACTTTTAAAAAGGTCTCTGGAGTTGTATAAATTTCAAACGTATCTTCATTGGTAATCATATCTGATGCCCCATTATCTAAAACAGTCATCATCAAATCATCCTCATCTAGTGTCTTTTCAATTACAATGACACCCTTTCGCTCAAATAGGTAGCTTACACTACCATCTGTTCCTAAATTTCCTCCACGTTTTGTGAAAGAAGAGCGTACTAAAGAGGCAGTACGATTTCTATTATCTGTTAAGCAATCTACCATAATGGCAATCCCATTTGGTCCATATCCTTCATAGCGAATACTTTCAAAGTCTTCCCCACCAGCAGTACCTACTGCTTTATCAATTGCTTTTTGAATATTGTCTTTTGGCATATTTTGACTTCTACATTTTTCAATTACCATACGAAGAGATGGATTAGAATCAGGATCACCATTTGTTCCTTTAGCTACTACATAAATCTCTTTGGCTAATTTTTGAAATATTTTTCCTCGTTCTGCATCAATTAATCCTTTTTTTCGATGAATTGTTGCCCATTTTGAATGTCCACT
>JAAWDC010000165.1 GCA_022793565.1 Bacilli bacterium | reverse complement strand
CCTTCAGCAATCCTTTATAGTTTAATGTCCTGCAATTCTTGAATCCATACTTCAACATCTGCATCGCTTGGCATACGAAGATCTCCTCGAGGAGACAAGCTTACTGTACCAACTTTTGGTCCATCTGGTAAACAACTTCTCTTAAACTGCTGAGAGAAAAATCTTTTTAAGAACACAATGAGCCATTTCTGAATTATATCAAAAGAATATTCCCCTTTAAAAACTTGATTTGCTAGGAATAATATTTTCTTAGGTTCTGCTCCATATCTAAAAAAGTGATATAAAAAGAAATCATGAAGTTCATAAGGACCAATTTTATCTTCTGTCTTCTGCTTGATTTTACCATCTTTTGTTGGAGGCAATAATTCGGGAGAAATCGGAGTCTCTAAAATATCATAAAGCACTTGTTTCACTTCCTCCTTGGTATCCGCAACATATCGAACTAAATATTGAACTAATGTTTTAGGAATAGACGTATTAACAGCATACATACTCATATGATCTCCATTATACGTACACCAACCAAGAGCAAGTTCAGATAAATCACCTGTACCAACAACAATTCCACCCTCTCGGTTCGCAATATCCATCAAAATCTGTGTTCTCTCCCGTGCTTGCACATTTTCATAAGTTACATCGTGAACCTCTGTATCATGACCAATATCCCTCATATGTAAAAGACTCGCATCCACAATAGGGATCTCTCGTAGGGTAACACCATATTGTTTCATTAAAGCAATCGAATTATTCAATGTCCTAGAAGTAGTTCCAAAACCAGGCATCGTAACAGCAATAATATTATCATAAGAAATTCCAAGCATTCGATATGCCTCAGTAATTACCAAAAAAGCAAGGGTAGAATCTAATCCTCCTGAAATTCCAATCACTGTTTTTTTCGTTCCAATATGACGAAGTCTCCTTGCCAAACCAGCAGCCTGAATCCGGAAAATCTCACTACAACGAACATTACGATGTTCCAAATTACTAGGAACAAATGGATTTTTAGAAATCTTCCTCTCTAGCGTTTTAGTATCGGGAATCTGAATCATAATTCTACGAACCTGTTTTCTAGGTTTAATTCCCATATAACTAATATCTTTAATTCTAGTATTATGAAGTTTAAGTACATCAATATCTTGGAAACAAAGATTGCTTTCAAATTGAAATCTTTCATTTTCTGCCAATATACTTCCGTTTTCAGCAATCATTGCCTCTCCAGAAAATACAACATCTGTAGTAGATTCATTAATCCCACTAGAAGTATAAACATAGCCACTAATCAACTTTGCAGAATGATTTTTTACTAGATCTTTTCGGTATTCATACTTACCAATAATTTCGTTACTACTAGATAGATTAAACAAAACAGTCGCCCCATGTAAAGCCAAATCAACACTTGGAGGAACGATGCTCCATAAATCTTCACAGATTTCAACTCCAAGAATTGCTTCCTTTAATTCTTGGTCTTGAAAAAGAAGATCAGTTCCAATTGGAACAACTTCCCCAAGTAAATCAATTTCTGTTTCTAATAAATCTGCACTAGATGCAAACCAACGTTTCTCATAAAATTCATTATAATTAGGAATATAAGTCTTAGGAATCACTCCCAAAATTTGTCCCTTTTGTAGTACTACTGCACAATTATATAGTTGATTGCCAATCTTCAATGGAACTCCTACCATCGTGATTAATGAAACTTTAGATGTAGCCTTCTTAATTTTTTGAAGACCATTGAGTGCCTCATTTAATAACCGATCCTGCATAAATAAATCCGCACAAGTATATCCAGTAATCGAAAGTTCTGGAAAAACCAAAATTCCTATTTCCTTTTTCGCTGCCTCTTCTATCATTTCTATAATGCGTTCTACATTAAATTTTGGATTTGCAACACTTAGCTCAGGAACAGCAGCCCCAACTCGAATAAATCCGTACTCTTTCATAATACCCTCCTTATTTTTAGTATACCACATTATTATTTGATATACTGCTTTGCTTTCTCATAAATTAATTGACTATTAGAACCTAAAATATATTTCTTATGAAACAATTCTTCTACCTCATCAAGATAACAGGTAAAATAGCGAACAAATTCATCTCTATCTAATTTTTGATCCCCACATTTTCTACAACCAGTCGCCAAAACTCCATAATTATATGCTGCACTGCACCCTTCATCCTGATAAAACTCCGTCAAGTATTGTAAATGGCTAGCTTGATACCCTGTTTCTTCCATAAGTTCTCGCCTTGCAGTATCAAAATAATGTTCCCCTTCTTCCATATAACCTGCTGGAAATCCAATACCAACTGTCGCTTTCGTGTGTACTCTAGGTTCAACAGATAAAATACATTCCCCATTTTCTGTAATAGGCATAACAACAGCTGCACTCCCATCTTGATGATTCTTTTCTATCCTTTCACGATAAATTCTTTCTCCATTATTTAAATAATAATACGCACCTGTTGTAGATATAAATCCTTTAGGAGTAACTGGTTCTACTCGAATCGTTTTTAACTCCTCTATATATTCTTTTAATTCCTTCCACTTCTCCGCTCTCACTATCTTTTTGCTCCCAACTTCTTTTGATATTCTTGTTTTCTCATCTCCGCATCCACAGTAGCACGATGTAGCATAGCCTCTTTCAAATTTCTTAAATCATCACTCAAATCAACATAATAAGTATGTGGATTTAATGGATCTGTAATACGATCTGTTAATGTCTGATATTCTTGATTAGCATAGTCTCTTCTAAGTTTTAAAGATGGCATATCATATACAAGCTCCCCATTTTCAAAAATAGGTACTTGCAAGTTTCTAACTGTATAATTACTAATTTCCGTCTTCTTCCAAGTATTATTAGGATCAACTAATGTATAATGATCAGAATCAATAACTTCATCATTTAAAGCAATAACATCTCCTAGCACTTTTCCTGTTTCTTTATCATAAAAACGAACCGTTTTCTTAAATCCTGGATTAATTGTTTTAGCTGTATCTCCACTAACTTTAATTCTATTATCTATTGGACCATTTGCCGTTTTTCTAACACCTACTAATTTATAAACATGATCTGCTCTTTCTCTTGGGGCTACAATATTGTCACCAATACCTAAAGTATCAATTTCAGCACCACGATTTAAAAGATCTTGTAAGCTGTCTACATCAAGTCCATTAGATACACAAATTTGAACATAATCCATTCCAGCTTCCCTAAACATTCTTCTAGCTTCCTTTGTTAGATAAACTAAATCTCCACTATCGATTCTAATTCCAGATAATTTAGCGCCGATTGGATCTAAGTATTCTTTCTGTAAACGAATGGCATTGATAATTCCACCGATTGTATCGTAAGTATCGACAAGTAATACAAGTTTATTTTTATCTGGAGCTGCTTTTGCATAAGTTAAAAACGCTTCATATTCATCATCAAATGACTGAACCAAAGCATGTGCAATTGTACCAGTTACTGGAATATCATAAAGTTTTCCAGCTAAAGTATTACTGGTAGCACCACATCCACCCATATAAGCATATTTACTTTCTACTAGTGTTGCCTCAAGGCCTCCACGTACACGACGTGCTCCAAATTCTGCTACTGGACGATTCTCTGCTACTTCTGTAATTCTTTTCGCAGCAGTCGCAGCTAAAGATCCACTGTTAAAGGCAGTAAGAAGGGCTGTTTCTAAAATTTGTCCTTCAATGATCGGTGCCTCAATTGTCATATTCGCTTCATTTGGGAATATGGGAGTTCCATCAGGTACAGCCCAAACATTTCCTGTAAAACGAAGATCTTTCAAATATTCTAAGAAATTTTCATTAAACTTTCCTGTTCCTCTCAAATACTCAATATCTTCTTCTGTAAAATGAAAGTTTTTAATATATTCGATTGCCTCTTCAAGTCCTGCTGATATTTGATATCCTCCATTAAATACGTTTCTTCTATGGAATAGATCAAAATATCCAGTCCAATCTTTCATTCCTCCGTTATAATAAACATCTGACATTGTAAGTTCATATAAGTCTGTCATTAAACTATTATTCTTTTCCATATTATCTTCCTCCAAATTTCTTTACTTTTTTAGCTCCTTGCTGTTCCATCAACAAGTAAGCAGCTTTTTCATATTCTTCTGCATTATGCCAAGGTGCATCATAAGTAGCCATAGCATCCGTCAACAATTCTACTTCTACATCTCGATTATTTTCATCGAAATAATTCATCATCGGTAAAACCCCATTTGCATCACAAATATCTGTACAACATCCACACACTTTAACTTTTTTCAAATTTTGTAAACGATCTAACATTTCTATAAATCCGTATTTAAAGTTTGGATTCTTTGCAAACATAAAGCTTGTTGAATTTTTTTCAAATGAAATAGCGTCCTCTTCGTAACAAACTAATTCGTCTACCAACCTAGCTTCACTGGTACCACGAATACAATGTGGCTTGTTATCAAATCTCTTAAACTCTACAGAATCATAATCGTGTGCATCTTTAATAAAAACAACTAAACAGTTCTCTTTGTTAGCCTCTTCGACATAGTCAACCACATTGGGTATAATCTTTTCAACCAATGGTGATTTCAACATTCCTTCTCTTGCAAAACCATTTACCATATCAACAACAATTAATATCTCCTCGTAAATAACTAAATTTTGAATTAATATTTTTTCTTTTTCCCATTTCTTTTCCATAACGTCCTCTTCTTTCTTAATAATAAAATGTTAATAACAACAATTAAAATAAAAAACATGATTACTATTAATTGCTTATTTACTAATTCACTATACAAATAAAATATCAGCAAGACCATCTAGTAAAATAATTTCTATTAGTAAGAAGTATCTTAAATTTTGAAACATTAAATTCAAGAATTCCTTCAACTACTAGCTGCTCAAATCCTTTCTTCATAAATTATGATCAGATCAGAAACTATTTTTCATATTATTATTTTGTTAATAACAAATTATATTTTTTTACAGATTTCTCGCATCTGTTATTAACATTATATGAATAAGAAAGAAAAAAGTCAACACCTTTTTAACAAAAAGTTAAAAAGATTACAAAAAAGAAGAAAAATCACTGGATATAATTAGAAAATCCAAGGGTTTCAGTAAAATAAAAAAAGATTTATACTCATATAAATCCTTAATAAACATAGCTTATAAATTTCTATTGATCCTTCTTTACCTTAACAACGGTATATAATCCCACAGTAAGAACAAATCCAGAAAGACCCAAATAATAAACCCCATCTCGTTGATATTGAGAATGATAAAATTGAATGTAAGCCTCTTCAGTTGAATTTTTAACTAATTCGATATGCTTATCACCAAGACCGACACTCCAAACCGCTGCTGTAGCAAGGAATAAAGTAGATAGTACTGTTAAAAAAATCAACACATAATAAATAACTGGAAATGATTTCTGCTCGACAACTTCTTTAGACTCTTCCCCTACAACATTTTTATCTATACTATGTTTCTTCGCCATAATATCCTCCTTAATCATACCAAGTATATGAAAAAAATAAATAAAAGTCAAATAAGAAAAAGACTTCCTACTTTACAAACAAAGTACGAAGTCTAGAATCCACTTTAATTAATTTACCAAAAGAATCTCTTCCATTATCAAACTCAGTTAAAATATTTCCATCTTTACTATTAGTAAAACAGGTCATATAAAGATTACTATTATCAGTAACAACACTTGTCATAATATCATTATTACTTCCACCAAAGGTTGCCTTTCTTTCAATGCTACCATCTACATTATACTTAATTAAAATCCCAGTCTTCTTTTTACCATCTGTAAAAACTTTAAGTCCAGAATCTGTAGAATTACTATATCCAACAACAAATAGATAATTTCGATATGTCGTAAGTGCAGAATATCTTTCCTGATTACTTCCACCAAAGAATTTCTCAAATTCTATATCTCCAGATGAATTATACTTTATCAAAAGTGCATCAGTATTACTTGTCTTCCGGTCAGAATTATCAAGAGAATTTGGTAAAATTTTCTTAGATCCCACAACATAAAGTGATTGATCTTTAGCTATAATATCCATAAGTCCTGCATCATCGGTATATAAATACTCTTTTACCCAATCCAATTTTCCATCCATAGAATAACGTACTAAAACACCAATATCGTCTTCATTCTTACCTACTACATAAATTCCATGATCTAAAAGAGCTAAACTATTAAACTTTGCCTTTGAAATATGACCATAAAACTGTTGCCATAAAAGATTCCCATCAAAATCATACTTAATAAGAAGTGCTCCTGCATCAGATGGTGTTTCATCTTTAGAAGAAGTATTAGAAGAAACTAAACTAGATCCGACAACTAAAAATCCATCTTCTAATAATAATCCTCTTAAAAACTGGGCATTGCCAGAAGATTCATATACCTTTTCCCAAAGGATTTCTCCCTCTTTATCATATTTTACTAATAATCCCAACTGTTTCCCTTTTCTATTTTCTGAATCTCCCATCATAGAACCAATCGCAAGATAACCATCTGAAAGAACTATGATAGAATTAAAAACAGAAGAGTTTTTAGAATCATACAATTTTTCAAAAATAACTTTTCCAGATGTATCAACTTTCAAAAGTTTCGCCTTCACAGTCTCCTTAACATAAGAGTTATTTTGACTATGTTTAAAGTTACTACTTCCTCCAGAAATAATATCTGTTTGGTCTAAAACAACAGAGTTCAAAGTATCAAAAGAATTTGTACGATTTACAGATTCATTTTTCCCATAATACTTTTGATAAATTTTAACTCCTCCAAAAGAAATTAGAATCAAAAGAACGAGTCCAATCACTAATTCCCAAGGAAACTTTCTTTTGTTTTGCTGTTCTAACTGACTTGGACTAATATAAATTGCTGTCTTCTTCTTTTCTTTTTTCTTAGGTTTCTCACCCAAAGGCTTTTTAATGATTTTTTTAATCTTCGTCGTTGTAGTAGCCTTCTCCTTTGGAAGTTGTTTTTTTTCTTTAGTCTCCTTTTTTCCAGAATTTGCTTGCCGAGATTTTTTAACAGCCTTTTCTTTTGCCTTAGATTCTTTAACTGTTTTAACCTTAGAATCTTTTAAATTTTTTTCTTCCTTCAAGGCACTCGTCTTTGAAGAACCAGATGCCTTTTTCTGAGTCGTAGTACTCTTTTTAGCTTTAGGAGCTACTTTAACAGAAGCTTTACTAGTAGCAGTACTCTTCTTTACGGATTTTCCTTTGCGCGCAGAATTTGTTCCACTTTTCTTAGCTGTCGCTTTTGTCTCAGAAACTATCTTTTTAGTACTAGTCTGTTTCGTTTCCTTTTTGTTTCCCAAATCAGAAGTCTTCTCCAAAGTTGTCAAATTCTTTTTATTCTTTTTCTTAATTTCTGTTGTTTGCTTTTCTTCCGTCTTTTTACGCGCCATCAATTGTCACCCCACTACAAAATTTAAAAGTTACCTAAATAATATTTCTTCTTTCCACGTCGTACAATAACATACTTTTCATGCAAAGTATCCTTCTTTGTTACTATAGTATCAAAAGATTCAACTTTTATTCCATTTAATGTAATACTACCACTAGAAATTAACTCTCGAGCCTCTCTCTTACTTGTTACTATACCATTATTTACTAATAAATCAAGAATATTTATCTCATTTTCTATAGAAAATGTTGGCATACCACGAAATACAATTT
>JAAWDC010000164.1 GCA_022793565.1 Bacilli bacterium | reverse complement strand
AGGTAACGTTCCAGGTCCTAAAAAATCTTTAGTTATGATTAGAACTTCAGTGAAAAAAGGAGAAAAAGTGAACGAAATGGAAGAACTAATTACTTATGAAGTGGTAGAAGAACCAACAGAAGAAGTAGTTGAGGAAATCGTGAACGAAACTGAACAAGAAGTTACAGAAGAAGCTCCGGCTACTGAAGAATCAAGCGAAGAAGTAAGCGAATAATCATCACAGAAAACAAGAATAAGCTATGTGATGGAAGGAGGAATTAAAGATGGAAAAACTAAAGGACGTTAAATTAAATAAAGAATTAACAAGTATTGAACCAAACCAAAATGTTTTATTTGATGCCATTATTTTATCTCAAGCATCATTAAGACAAGGTACACATTCAACAAAAACTCGTAGTGAAGTACGTGGTGGTGGAAGAAAGCCATGGCGTCAAAAAGGAACAGGGCATGCTCGTCAAGGATCTATCCGTGCTGTTCAATGGGTAGGTGGAGGAAGATATGGTACTCCAGTTCCTAGAGATTATAGTATTAAACAAAACCGTAAGGAAAGAAGATTAGCATTACAAACTGCTTTCTTAAACTTATATAATGAAAAAGGTATCGTTGTTGTAGACGAACTAAAATTAGCAACACCAAAGACAAAAGAAATGGTACAAATCTTAAATACATTGGAACTTGCTGACAAGAAAGTATTAATTGTTGTAAGTGAGTTTGATGAAAACTTAATTCTAGCATCTAGAAACTTAAGAAACATTATGGTTATTGAACCAACAGAAATGAATGTATTAGATTTAGTAAATGCTTCAGTAGTTTTAACAACAAAAGATACACTAAAAGAAATCGAGGAGGTGCTTAAATAATGGATACAAAGTACTTAGAGATCATTAAAGCGCCAGTCATTACTGAAAAATCTGGAAATCTTGCTCAAAGTAATCAATATGTATTTAAAGTAGATCATAGAGCAAATAAGACAGAGATCAAACAAGCAATTGAAAAAATATTTAACGTAAAAGTCGAAGAAATTCGTACTATCAACGTAAAACCTAAGAAGAGAAGAGTTGGTCGTTATACAGGATTAACAAATCGTACAAAAAAAGCGATAGTTACTCTAGCTGAAGGTCAACAAATCGAACTTAATTAGAAGGAGGGTTACTCATGCCAGTAAAAAGCTACAGGCCAATTACAAATGGACAAAGAAAAAAGAGTACTTTAGTAAACAGCGAAATTACAAAAAAGACTCCAGAGAAAAGTTTAGTAGTTAGCCTAAAGAAAAATGGTGGTCGTAACAATCAAGGAAAAATCACTGTAAGACATCAAGGTGGAGGAGCAAAAAGAAAATACAGAATTATCGATTTCAAAAGAAATAAACGCGATATTCCTGGAACAGTGGCAGCAATTGAATACGATCCAAATAGAACTGCAAATATTGCATTAATTAATTATAACGATGGTGAAAAGAGATATATCATCGCTCCAAAAGGTTTAACAGTAGGAAGCAAAATTGAAAGTGGAGAAAATGCTGATATCAAAGTTGGTAACGCATTACCAATTATGAATATCCCCGTTGGTACAATAATCCATAATATTGAACTTCGCCCAGGAAAAGGTGGAGAACTTGCAAGAAGTGCTGGTTCATCTGCACAAATCTTAGGACGTGAAGGAAATTATGTAATGGTAAGACTTTCTAGTGGAGAGCAAAGATTAATTCTTGGGACTTGCTATGCAACAATCGGTTCGGTTGGAAATGAAGATCAAGAATTAGTAAGATTAGGAAAAGCAGGACGTAAACGTCATATGGGAATTCGCCCAACAGTACGTGGATCTGTTATGAACCCTAATGATCACCCACATGGTGGTGGTGAGGGACGTGCGCCAATCGGTCGTAAAGGTCCAGTTACTCCATGGGGAAAACCAGCACTTGGATACAAAACTAGAAAGAAGAAAACGTCTGATAAATTTATCGTTCGTCGTCGTAATAGTAAATAGGAAAGGATTGAGTGATTTATGGCAAGAAGTTTAAAGAAAAAGCCTTACGTATTCAAAAGATTATTGGCTAAGGTAGAAAAATTAAATGAATCTGGAAAAAAAGAAGTCATTAAAACATGGTCACGTCGTTCAACTATCTATCCTGCATTTATTGGACATACATTCGCAGTACATAACGGAAAAGAATTTATTCCAGTTTATGTAACCGAAGATATGGTAGGACACAAACTTGGAGAATTTTCACAAACTCGTAAGTTTGGTGGACACGGCGATAACAAAAAATAGTGACTAGGAGGAGAATAATATGGAAGCAAGAGCAATCGCAAAAACTCTTAGAGTATCACCTATTAAAGCTCGTTTAGTAGTAGATTTAATTCGTGGTAAGAATGTTAACGATGCATTAGTAACTTTAAGTAATATGAATAAAAAAGCTGCTCGTCTTACAAAGAAAGTTCTAGAATCAGCTACTGCAAATGCAGTAAATAATAATGGTGCAAAACAAGAAGAACTTTATATAAAAGAAGCAAGAGTAGATGCTGGTCCAGTATTAAAACGTCATATGTTTGATTCACGTAGTCATATTGGACATAAAGATAAAAGAACAAGTCACATCGTAATTGTTGTGGCTACTAGATAAAACCAAAGGAGGGTAAATCATGGGTCAAAAGGTGAATCCTAATGGACTTAGACTTGGAATAAACAAAGACTGGGACTCAAAATGGTATGCGGATAGAAAAGATTATTCAAGATTATTAAATAACGACATTAAAATTCGTGAATATTTTGAAAAAAATCTAAAAGATGCAGCTATCGCTAAAGTACAAGTTGAAAGAAATTCTAAGAGAACTGAAATCATTGTTCACACTGCAAAACCTGGTGTAATCATCGGACGTGGTGGTGAGTCAATTGAAAAATTAAAGAAAGAAATTGCAAAACTAGTAAACGAAGAAATTAGTATTTCAATCGTAGATATCAAAAAGCCAGATATGAATGCACAAATCGTTGCTGATTCAATCGCAAATCAAATTACAAATCGTGCATCATTCAGAATGGCACAAAAAAGAGCAATTCGTAATGCTATGAAATCAGGAGCAAAGGGTATTAAAACATTAGTATCTGGACGTCTTGGTGGAGCAGATATGGCTCGTAGCGAAGGATATACAGAAGGAACAATTCCTCTACATACTTTAAGAGCAGATATCGATTATGCAACAAGTGAAGCAGATACAACATTTGGAAAAATCGGTGTAAAAGTATGGATTTATAAAGGAGAAATTCTTCCATCAAAAAAGGCTAAAGGAGGTAATTAATTATGTTAATCCCATCAAGAACAAAATATCGTCGTGTTCATAGATTACCTTACGAAGGTCATGCAAAAGGAAATACAAAGCTAGATAAAGGTGACTATGGTCTAATGGCAAAAGAAGGAGCTTGGATTACATCAAATCAAATCGAAGCTGCTCGTATTGCTATGACACGTTATATGAAACGTGGTGGAAAAGTATGGATCAATATTTTCCCACACTTACCTTTAACGAAAAAACCAATTGGTACTCGTCAAGGAAAAGGTAAAGGAAACGTTGAAGCTTGGGTAGCTGTAGTTAAGGAAGGTAAGATAATGTTTGAAATCAAAGGAGTAGACGAAAGTGTTGCTCGTGAGGCATTAAGACTTGCTTCTCACAAACTACCAATCAAAACAAAATTTGTTAGTAGAGAAAATGGTGGTGACAAAAATGAAGGTTAAGGAAATTAGAGAACTAACCACTGAAGAAATTGTTGCAAAGATTAAGGAATGTAAAGAAGAACTATTCAATCTAAAATTCCAACAAGCAACAGGAAATTTAGAAAAGCCTTCAAGAATAAGAGACTTACGTCATACCGTAGCACGTCTAAAAACAGTACTACGCGAACGTGAGTTAGAAAAGTAGGAGGGTTCGACAGATGGAAAAAGTAAGAAAAGAGTTCGTTGGAACAGTTGTTAGTGCTTGTAACAACAAAACAATTACTGTTAAAGTTGAAACTTATAAAAAACATCCAAAATATGGAAAAAGAGTGAGAAGCTCAAAAAAATATGCAGCTCACGATGAATCAAATAAAGCTAAAGTAGGAGATACAGTTAGAATTGTTGAAACAAAGCCAATTTCTAAAACAAAGCATTTCTATTTAGCAGAAATCGTAAAAGAAGCAGTTATTCTATAACTCTTAGGTGAAGGAGGATATAATTTATGTTACAACAAGAAAGCCGTTTAAAGGTTGCAGATAACTCTGGTGCAAAAGAATTATTAGTAATTCGTGTACTAGGGGGAAGCAAAAGAAAAACAGGAAATATCGGTGACATAGTTGTTGGTACAGTAAAAACTGCCACACCTAATGGAACTGTAGCAAAAGGAAAAGTTGTAAAAGCTGTTATCGTAAGAAGCAAACGTGGTGTTCGTCGTGATGACGGAAGCTACATCAAATTCGATGACAATGCATGCGTAATCATTAAGGAAGACAAGAGTCCAGTTGGAACTCGTATATTTGGACCAGTTGCTCGTGAATTACGTGACAAAGATTTCATGAAAATAGTATCTTTAGCGAAAGAAGTGCTATAAAGGAGGATATTATGAAACTTAAAGTTGGAGACAAAGTAAGAGTAATAGCCGGATCTAGTAAAGGAAAAGAAGGAAAGATTACAAAGACACTAAGAAAAGAAGATCGTGTAATCGTAGAAGGTGTCAATCTTGTAAAAAAACATAAAAAAGGGAATGGACAAGAAACTGGTGGAATTCTAGAAGTAGAAGCACCAATCCATGCATCTAATGTTATGTTGATTGATCCAAAAACAAAAAAACCAACTAGAATTGGTTATAAATTTGATGAAAAATCAAACAAAAAAGAAAGAATTTCAAAAAAATCAAATGAGAAAATTGATTAATTGGAAGGAGGGTAATATATGAACCGCCTAAAAGAAAAATATCTAAACGAAATAGTTCCAAGTTTACAAAAGAAACATAACTATAAATCAGTTATGGAAGTACCTAAGTTAGAAAAAGTAGTAATCAATATGGGAGTTGGAGATGCAACAAGCAACTCAAAATTAATTGAAGCTGCAGCACATGATTTAGAGTTAATTACTGGACAACATCCAGTAATTACAAAAGCTCGTAAGTCAATCGCAGGATTTAAAGTAAGAGAAGGACAACCAATTGGATGTAAAGTAACATTACGTGGAGAAAATATGTATAACTTTATCGATAAATTAATCACAATTTCTCTACCACGTGTTCGTGATTTCCGTGGAGTTTCTCCAAAAGCTTTTGATGGTAGAGGAAACTACACAATGGGAATTAAAGAACAATTAATTTTCTCTGAAATTGATTATGATGATGTTGTAAAAGTACGTGGTATGGATATCGTATTCGTTACAACTGCAAAGTCTAACGAAGAAGCATTTGACTTATTAAGTGAACTTGGAATTCCTTTTAGAAAGTAATTGGAGGATATTATGGCAAAAAAAAGTATAAAAGTAAAAGCTAGTCGTAAACAAAAATTCAAAGTGCGTGAATACACTCGTTGTGAAAGATGTGGAAGACCTCATGCTGTTATGAGTAAATTCGGAATCTGCCGTATTTGTTTTAGAGAATTAGCAAATAAAGGACAAATACCAGGTGTTAAAAAATCAAGCTGGTAAAGGAAGGAGGAATCGAAAATGGCTGTAGTAACAGATACAATCGCAGATATGCTTACGAGAATTCGTAATGCTAATAGTATGCGTTATACGGAAGTAAAAGTACCTGCTTCTAAACTAAAATTAGAACTTGCTAGAATTTTAAAAGAAGAAGGATTTATTAAAGACTATAAAGTATTAGATGAGAATGTTCAAGGGATGATCTATCTAACACTAAAATATGGACAAAATAAAGAAAGAGTAATTACAGGGCTTAAGAGAATTTCAAAACCAGGATTACGTGTTTATGCAAAAGCTGAGGAAGTTCCTAAAGTGTTAAATGGTTTAGGAATCGCCATTATTTCTACATCAAAAGGAATTATGACGGATAAAGAAGCACGTCGTCAAAACTTAGGTGGAGAAGTTTTAGCTTATATTTGGTAATAACAAAATAAGGAGGTGTCATAAATGAGCCGTATTGGAAACAGAAGATTGGTAGTACCTGAAGGTGTAACAATTACGATCGATGGAAATCAAGTAACTGTAAAAGGACCAAAAGGAGAACTATCATTAGAAATTATGAAAAACATTGCTGTTACAGTAGAAGAGAATACTGTAGTTGTTACAAGAGCAAATGACGAAAAAACAACAAAGGCAATGCATGGAACAACAAACGCTAACATTCATAATATGATTGAAGGTGTTACAAATGGTTTCAAAAAAGAATTAGAGATCATTGGTGTAGGATATCGTTTCGCAATGAAAGGAAATGCACTAGTAATCAATGCTGGATATTCTCATCCAGTAGAATTAGAGATTCCTGAAGGACTTTCAGTAGATGTTACATCAAATACTGAAATTACTGTAAATGGAATTAGCAAAGAAAAAGTTGGAGAATTTGCAGCAAACATTCGTAAAGTAAGAAAACCTGAACCATACAAAGGTAAAGGAATTCGTTATAAAGATGAACATGTACAACGTAAGGAAGGAAAGAAAGCTGCTTAAAATCACGTAGAAGGGAGTGTTACTTATGATAAACAAAGTATCTCGTAATGAAATGCGTAAGATTAGACATGAGAGAGTAAGAAGTAAAATCTTTGGTACTCCAGCAGTTCCAAGACTTTGCGTTTACAGATCAAATAAAAATATTGGAGCGCAAATCATAGATGATGAAAATGGTATTACTTTAGCAAGTGCTTCCTCATTAACTTTAAAGCTAACAAATGGTGGAAACATTGAAGCTGCTACAAAAGTTGGTGAAGCAATTGCCGAAGCTTGTAAAAAAGCAGGAATTACTAAAGTAGTATTTGATAGAGGTGGATACCTTTATCACGGACGTGTAGAGGCTTTAGCAGAAGCTGCACGTAGTAAAGGATTAGAATTCTAATAGGAGGGTATTTATGCAAAATAGAAATAATGACCCAAGACAAAAAGAAAAAGAGTTAGAAGAATTAGTAATTGAAGTAAAATCTGTTGTTAAAGTTAACAAAGGTGGACGTCAAAGAAGATTCTCAGCTTGTGTCGTTGTTGGGGATAGAAAAGGACGTGTTGGATTAGGTATTGGAAAAGCAAACGAAGTACCTGATGCAATCAAAAAAGCAATTCAAGCTGCAAATAAGAATCTAGTTAGAATCTCTTTAGTAGACGGAAGAACAATTCAACATGAAGTGCTTGGTGTAAATGGAGCTGCCAAAGTATTCCTAAAACCTGCAAGTGCTGGTACTGGAGTAATCGCAGGAGGAGCTGTTCGTGCAGTTTTAGAGCTTGCGGGAGTTCGCGATATTTTGTCAAAATCACTTGGAAGTCGTACAAAACTAAACATGGCTACTGCTACAATTAATGCTTTAAAATCAGTAAAATCTGTAAGCGAAGTTGCAAAATTAAGAGGAAAAACAGAAGAGGAGATTTTAGGATAATGAAGTTACATGAATTAAAAAGTAGTGAAGGTTCACGTCAAAAGAAAAAAAGACTAGGTCAAGGACCAGGTAGTGGTTTAGGAAAAACAAGTGGAAAAGGACAAAAAGGACAAAAAGCTCGTAGTGGTGGAGGAAAGGGTGCTGTATTCGAAGGTGGACAATTACCATTATACAGACGTCTTCCAAAACGTGGATTTACTAATGCAAGATTCAAAGTTGAATATGCTGTAATCAACTTAGATGATTTAAATAGATTCGAAGATGGTACCGTAGTAACACCTGCTTTATTAAAAGAGACTGGTTTAGTAAAAAAGAGTTACGATGGAATCAAAGTACTTGGAAATGGTACATTAGAAAAGAAAATTACAGTACAAGCAAATAAATTTTCAGTAAGTGCTGTAGAAAAAATTGAAAAGTCAGGAAGTAAAGCCGAGGTGATCTAATATGTTTCATACTATGAAACAATTATTTGCACCGACGAATAAAGATTTAAGAAAAAGAATCGGTTTTACGTTGGCTGCATTAATGGTCTTTATCATTGGAACTTCAATTAGAGTTCCAGGAACAGCCGATATTACAGGAAACTTAGGATTCCTAGAATTGATGGATGCAATGGGAGGAGGTTCCCTAAAAAGATTCTCAATCTTTGCATTAGGTGTAATGCCTTACATCACAGCATCTATCATTATGCAATTATTACAGTTAGATATCGTTCCATATTTCAGTGAGTTATCGAAAGAAGGTCCTGTTGGAAGACAGAAAATTAATCAAATTACCAGATATATGGGAATTATATTCGCCTTCGTTGAAGGGTTTGCATTCTCATTTGCCTTCTTAGGGAAAAATGTAAATGCGATCGAGCATTTATATGTAGCGACTATCTTAACTGCAGGTACAGCATTTACCTTGTGGTTAGGAGATCAAATCACGAAAAAAGGAATAGGAAATGGAATGTCATTAATTATCATGGCTGGAATTATTGAATCCCTTCCTACAATGTTTATTTCAGCATTTAAGGGATTGGTTGTCAATTCAGCATTATCACAGGCGATAGGAATTTCCCTATTTGTTGCATTCATTATCGTATATTTCCTAATTATTATTGGAGTAATTTGGGTACAAGAGGCCGATCGTAAGATCCCAATCCAATACGCTAATAAATCAACAAGTGCTTATGGAAATGCACAAAGCTTTATGCCAATGAAAATTAATGCGGCAGGAGTTGTTCCAGTAATCTTTGCTTCTAGTTTTTTAGCAATCCCAACAACGATTGCTCAATTTATGAAGCATCAAGGATTCATTGACTTCTGTAATAAATATTTAACATATACAACCCCAATTGGATTTTTGATCTATGTACTTTTAATATTCTTCTTTGGATATTTCTATACATTTATTCAAATCAAACCAGAAGAATTATCAAAGGACTTACAACAGGGAGGCGGATACATTCCAGGAATCCGTCCAGGGAAAGATACAGAAAATTATATTTCTAAAGTAATTTCAAGACTTACAGTGGTAGGATCTATTTTCCTAATTATCATTGCAGGTTTACCAATTGCTTTTACTGCCTTAGTAAATCTTTCCAATAAGATCAATCTCTCAAGTAATGTAACCATTGGTGGTACGGGATTATTAATCGTCGTTGGAGTTGCACTAGAGACATATAAACAGCTTGAAGGAAGCTTAGTAACAAGAAGTTACAAAAAAAGTTATAGGAGAAAATAATTAATGAACATTATTTTACTTGCCCCACCTGCTGCAGGAAAGGGAACACAAGCTGAATTATTAGAACAAAAATACCATTTGAATCATCTTTCTACTGGAGACTTATTAAGAGCATCTGCCAGTAGAGAGGATGCTTTTGGAAAAGAAATGAAGAAAATCTTAGAGAGTGGCGTTCTAGTGAGCGATGACATTATTTTCAAACTTTTAGATGAATACTTAGAAGAAAGTGAAAATAAGAATCTACTCTTTGATGGATTTCCAAGAAACATAAATCAAGCAGAACGCTTAGAAAACATGTTAAAAGAAAGAAATGATCAACTAGACTTTGTTTTTCTCCTAGAGGTAGAAAAAGAAATACTAGAAACGAGAATAACAGGTAGAAGATTATGCCGGAAATGTGGTTCTGTCTACAATGTGAATATAAACTCGTTAAAACCAAAACAGAATTCTATTTGTGATAAGTGTGGTGGAGAGTTATATCAAAGAAATGATGATAACAAAGATTCGTTTGAAGTACGTTATCAAGAATACTTAGATAAAACAAGTACCCTCATTAACTACTATCAAAATAAAAAAATTCTCTACAGAATTGATAGTGAAAAACCCAAAGAAGAGGTCTTTCAATCAATTTCTAATATTATAGAAAAAGAGATGACAGAATGATAACGATAAAGAGTCAAAGAGAAATAGAATTAATGCATATTGCTGGGAGTATAGTATATAAGACCCATCAATACCTAAAGCCATATATAAAAGAGGGAATTACAACCAAAGAATTGGATCAACTAGCCGAAAAATTCATTTTAGAACAAGAGGCGACCCCTTCTTTTAAAGGTTACGGTGGTTTTCCGGGGACAATTTGTACAAGTATCAATAATCAAGTAGTTCACGGAATTCCAGGGAAAAGAAAATTAAAAAATGGTGATATCATAAAATTAGATATCGGGGCTTGTTATAAAGGATTCCACGGAGATTCAGCTTGGACTTATGCAGTTGGAGAAATTAGTGAAGAGAAAAAGTATCTAATGGAGCATACAGAACAAGCACTTTATGAGGGAATTAAACAAGTAAAGCCAGGAAACAGAATCGGTGATATCAGTGCGGCAGTTGAAAAGTATGCAGAAGCACACCACTTAGGTGTTGTAAAAGAGTTAGTTGGGCACGGAGTTGGGACAAATGTTCATGAAGATCCAGAAGTACCAAACTATGGAAAAGAGCATACAGGACCTCTTCTAAAAGAGGGAATGGTAATCGCTATTGAACCTATGTTAAACTTAGGAACAGCAGATATCTACATCTTAGATGATGAATGGACAATTGAAACAGACGATGGCAAACCATCGGCGCACTATGAACATACCGTAGCTGTAACCAAAGATGGATATAAAATTTTGACGGGAGAGTGAAAGAATGGCGAAAGATGATATTATTGAAATGGAAGGAAAAGTTCTAGAAATAATGCCAGGTGGACATTTTAAAGTTCAACTGGACAACGGTCATATTGTAGAAGATGCTCATCCTTCTGGTAAAATCAGACAAAACTACATTCGTATTTTACCAGGAGATACCGTAGTAATAGAAATGTCGCCTTACGACTTAAAACATGGGCGCATAACCTATAGAAAGGGTTAGGAGGAGAATTATGAAAGTAAAACCATCAGTAAAACCAATGTGTGCAAAATGTCAAATAATCAGACGCAAAGGAAGAGTTAGAGTTGTTTGCCAAAATCCAAAGCACAAACAAAAACAAGGATAATATATAGGAGGTGTATTTATGGCACGTATTAAAGGAATTGATATCCCTAATGAGAAACATATATCAATCGCGTTAACTTATATCTATGGTATTGGAAGAAAGTTAGCTTTAACAATTTGTAAAGATGCAAAAGTAGAGCCAAGCAAAAAAGCTCGTGATTTAGACAACGATGAATTAGCAAGAATTCGTGATGAAGTTTCTAAATATTTAACAGAAGGTGATTTACGCCGTGAAGTAAATATGAACATCAAAACAAAGATGGAAATTAATTCATACGAAGGGATCCGTCACAAAAGAGGATTACCAGTAAGAGGACAAAGAACAAATAGAAATGCACGTACTCGTAAAGGTAAACCAAAAACAATCGCTAATAAAAAGAAATAATAAATAGTTAGGAGGTCAGACTTATGGCATATAAAACAAGAAAAAGAAAAGTCAAAAAGAATGTACCAGAAGGTGTTGCTCATATTCATTCAACATTCAACAACACAATTGTTACGATTAGTGATAAGGATGGTAACACGATCAGTTGGTCATGTAGTGGAGCAATCGGATTTAAAGGAAGTAAGAAATCAACTCCATTTGCTGCTGGTATGGCTGCTGAAGCCGCAGGAAAAGCTGCTTACGATATGGGAATGCGTAAAGTAGAAGTATTAGTTAAAGGTATGGGGCCAGGACGTGAGACAGCAATTCGTTCTTTACAAACTGCAGGGCTTGAAGTTACAGCAATTTCAGATGTAACACCAATTCCACATAATGGATGTCGTCCACCAAAACGCCCTCGTGGGTAATTGATAAAGGAGGAAAGTTTCATGTTACAATTTGAAAAACCAAACTACAAAATAACAGATTATGTAGAAAATAATTTCTTTGGAAAGTTTGAATTAGAACCTTTAGAAAGAGGTTTTGGAACAACTCTTGGAAATGCATTAAGAAGAGTAATGTTATCATCTTTACCAGGTAGTGCAATTACAAGTGTAAAGATTGAAGGAGTATCTCATGAATTTCAAACGATTGATGGGGTAATTGAAGATGTTTCATTAATCATTTTAAATTTAAAAGATATCGTAATTAAAAATCATTCTAGCGAGAAGAAAATAATTCGTATTAATGCAAGTAAAGAAGGTCCAGTAACAGCTGGAGACATCGAACGGGATTCAGATATCGAAATTTTAAATCCAGAGAAAGTTATTGCTACTTTAGCTAAGGGAGCAACCTTAGTTATGGAAATGACTGTAGGAAATGGTAGAGGATATGTTAAGAGTGACGATAACAAGAAACTATTAACAGACAAAAAGGTTGGAGCAATTGCAATCGACTCTATCTATTCTCCAATTGAGAGAGTATCTTATGAAGTTGAACCAGCACGTGTTGGACAAGATGAAAGTTATGATAAATTAGTATTAAGTGTATGGACTAACGGATCTATTAAGCCAGAAGAAGCTGTTGCTTTAGCATCTCGTATTCTAATTGAACACTTTGAGATTCTAACTGATTTAAGCAATATAGCAGATGTTACAGGACTTATGATCGAAAAGACGGAAGATCCAAAAGTAAAAGCGCTAGAAACTACAATCGAGGATTTAGATTTCTCAGTACGTGCTTACAACTGCTTAAAACGTGCAGGTATTCATAACTTACAAGACTTAGTAAATAAATCTGAATCTGAAATGATGAAAATCCGTAATTTAGGAAAGAAATCATTAAAAGAAGTATTAGACAAAGTAAGAGATTTAGGTTTAGTACTTAGAGATGAAGATTAATAGTAAGGAGGTTAATTATGGCATATAGAAAATTAGGTCGT
>JAAWDC010000163.1 GCA_022793565.1 Bacilli bacterium | reverse complement strand
GGTACACATGAGCCAATAGTCACTAAGAAATTATTTGATCGAGTTCAGAAGTTATTACCTAATCAAGGACAAAGGAAGGATAAAGAAACATCTTTTCTACTTGATGGGATACTAAAATGTGCAGATTGTGGTCATACGATTGGAATTCGTTCTAGACGACTGAATGGAAAATCGACTACAGTATGTAATTATTATCGTCGATTTAAAGCTCAGCATAGTTTATGTACAAGTCATGGTTTTGATTATGATACTTTGGAAAATGGTGTTTTGAAAACCATTCAGTCGATGTTGGATTCTCTTTCTTATGAAACCGTTTGCCGTGTTGTTCACTTTAGATGTAGTAAGAATTTGACAAAGTATAAAACGGAAGATAATATTACTAAAATTGAGCATGAAATTTCCAGTTTAAATTCCAGTGTTGATTGTATGTATATGGATAAATTATCTAATAAGATCAGTGAGGATATGTATGAGAGAGTATATTCCAAATTATTAAAAGAAATAGAACTTAAAAAAAGGCTATTGAAAGATGAAGAGGAACGCTTGAAGAGGATGGAAAGTTATTGCGAGGAGTCAAAAGACGTTAGAAAATTGATTCATGATTTTATGAATTTGGCTTATCCAACCAGAGATTTGATTTTGAAGTTAGTTAATAAAATTATGATTCATAAAAATGGAGATATCGATATTTACTTCAACTTTAGAGGTTGAATATTATTTTATTATTTTTATGTTACATAATGAATGCAATCAGAGGGGATTATTACGTATCTAACTTCTACGACTGATTTTCGTTTGGGGATTACGCTAGCATTTGCGATTGCCCTTCACAATATTCCGGAGGGCATTAGCATTTCTATTCCTATTTACTATAGTACAGGGAGTCGTAGAAAAGCTTTATTTTATACGTTTATTTCTGGTATTTCTGAGCCACTTGGAGCAGTATTGGCATATTTTTTCTTAGCACCTATTGTTACGCCTTTTGTTATGGGACTTTTCTATGCGATTATTGCGGGTATTATGGTTCATATTTCTGTTTATGAATTACTACCAGAGTCTTGTTCTTATCATAAGATTGGGCTTACAGTTCTTTCTCTTTTGATTGGTATTTTATTTATGTTTATTGGTCATTTTGTATTTTAGTAATGGGATAGATTATTTTAAAGATTGACGCTTGATAAGCGTCTTTTTAATTTGTAAGATAAAGGTTTTTGGATTGTATTTCTCATAAAAGAAAACAACCGCAAAGCGGTTGTTGAATGGATTTTATTCTACTGTTATAGTTCTCGTTATAGATTTTGTTTGATTTCCAATTTTTACACTATAAGAAATGATATAATTTCCAACTTCTAGTGGTGTTGTTGTTCCATCGATGACATTTCCACTGATGGTTGCTCCACTTGGACTTTTTATTGTTCTTGTAATTGTGTATGTTTCAGAGGTTGGTGTGCCATTTTTTAATACTGTTACGGCTTTATTTACATCATCCGGATCTGTGTATTTCTCTGTAGTTGTTATTGTTATTTTATTCTGTCCATTTAATGAGAGACTATAATCATCATCTGTTGGTGTAGGAGTCGGTGTTGGAGGAGCACTTGTTGATGGTACATATTTGAAATCATAAATGGCGGGAACACTTTCATTATATGGATAGTTTTCAAATGCTGCCGTTACTTTGTATGTTCCAGAGATATTGGCATTGGCATTAATCGTATATGTTGTATTTTTGGTAAATCCAAGCATTACATCTCCATAGTAAACTTTATAACCAAATTCTCCGTATCCTTCTCCAGAGGCTGGTGTATTTTGTTTGTTCCAAGTTAATACAATTTGTTCTTGTGCGGCATTATAATTTACTTTTAATCCAGTTGGTGTTGCAATTTTATTGTATTTGGCAGATGTTTCTGTAGGTTCATTTCCTTTTAGAAAGTATTCATAAACGATTTGATCTTCTGGAGTTGATGCACTTGGTAGACTTGCAGGATTGCTTCCTGCTTCAACGCCTACTTTTACTACGCTGTTTGGTACTTTGAACTGTTGTCCATTTTTGTTGAAAATTGCATTTCCTAATGCTTTATAAAGACGACTTCTGGCATTTACTGCTTGAATATCTGTATTATAGTAACCTCTTTCTGCTTCGTCATATCCATACCACATACTAATTGCATATTCTGGATCATATCCAACAATCCAAGCATCGTTAATTGCATTTCCAGGATATCCTCTTTTTGCTTTTAATTCATCTGTAAAACTTGAAGTACCAGTTTTGGCAGCGACAGTAACACCAGGTACTTTGGCTCCACTACTTAGTCCTGAATCTACAGCTGTTACTAGCATATCTGTGATCATAAATGCAGTTGCTTCACTCATAGCTCTATGCGCACTGCCTTCACAGTTTTTGACTTCTCCAGTTTCACGGAAAATAATTTTATTGATGGAAAGTGGTTCATGGTAGGTTCCACCATTGGCAAATGCGGAATATGCTGCGGCCATTTGAAGAGGGGTTGTTCCATTTTTGGTAGCGAATGCACCTAATGAATGTGCTTCGTGGATCACTCCGTTACTAACTTCAGCATAAATTCCTAAATTTGTTGCAAATTCTAATATTTTTTTATTTCCAACTTTTTTCTGCACTTCTTGGAATGCTTTGAGGGCTGGAATATTTCTAGATAAAGAGAGGGCTGTTCTCATACTGATTTGACCCATAAATTCTCTATCAGAGTTGTTGATATTTTTTCCATTTGAATAGCTCCATGGTTCATCCATAATTTGTTCATATGGAGACCAATTTAAATATTCAATTGCTGGTCCATAGTCAAAAATTGGTTTTGCAGTAGATCCGATTTGTCTATTTGCTTGTGTTGCACGGTTTAAGGTTGTTCTTGGTTTCGATTTAAATCTACCACCACCGACAGCTACAATTTTTCCTGTGTTTACTTCAACAACAGCAACTCCGGCTTGTATTTTATCATCTTTCCAGCTGAATTCTTTTGAATTTTGTCCATTAAATATTTCATCAATTTTTTGTTGTCTTTGTCGATCCATATTGGTATAAATTTCAACGGAAGTAGTATATGGGTTGATTCCCCAACGTTCCATAATTTCATCGATTGCTGTATCTATATAACTGATGTAGGCAACTGCTTCTGTAGATTGTTGTTTTGTTAGGGATGTCATAGGGATACTATTTGCCATATCTGCTTCTTCTTGGGTAATATACCCATGTCTTACCATTAGTTTTAATACAGTAGATCTTCTTGCTTCTGCAGCTGCTGGCTTTAACAATGGGTTGTAAGCAGTTGGATTATTAAATACTCCAACTAAAGTTGCAGCTTCTGATAGGTTTAAGCTTCTGACGCTTTTTCCAAAGTATGTTTGTGATGCTTGTTCTACACCGTAAGAGTTACTACTTAAATCGTAGTTATTTACATAAAATTCAATAATTTGATCTTTGGTGTAGTTTTTTTCTAGTTTGAAGACAGCTAGATAAATATCTGTAAATTTACGAATGATTCCTTCAGAGTTCATTTCATTTTGTTTGGCATTCGTATATGTATTTTTTACCAACTGCATAGATAGGGTAGAGGCTCCACCAGCATTTTTCTTTCCTAATACCTGTCCTACACTGGCTTTGAAGAAACGTGGTGCGTCAAATCCGTTATGTTGAAAAAATCTAGAATCTTCGGTAGCAATTAACGCATCGATGAAAACTTCTGGTAAATCATCATAAGTAATGTTTTCTCGAAGTTCTTTTCCAATTCTTGTAACTTCTTCTCCTGCACTATCGTATAGAATACTTGATTCTTGTTTATTTAAGATTTCAATATTAAACTCTGGTGCAGATTCTACAATGTAGATAAAGAAACTTGCTACTCCAATACATCCTGCTAAGGCAAGAAGGAGGAAGAGGATGATAATAATATTTAAAACTCTTCTTAGTTTAGGTTTACTATTCATCTTATCTAGAATCATTGCAATTCCTAGGATTAAGAAAATTCCAAGTCCCATAGCAATTGTTAGTAACTTTCCTATTAAAAAATAACCAGCAATTAGAGTTAAGAGAATTATGATGGCAACTGTAATCCAAAATATTCGTTGCTCTTTTTTTGTAACTGTAATTGTTTTTTTTCTGGTTTTTTGCTTTACTTTATTCGATGTGCTTGATTTCTTATTTTTATTTTTTGACATTTTCAGTACCTCCAATTAATTGATCTACAATTTTTAAATAGTCTAGTCTTGGATACATAGATTCTTCAATCTTGTAGCCATTTGTTTGAAAAAAGGAATATGGAATTGATTTCCTTTTTTCAGTTTCTAAGTATGAGAAAAAATCTTTTGTTGGTAATAAATATGTTTCTTTTAATATTGAGAAACGAACAATTAGAAAACCAATCCCTCCACATTTTGTGATATTTCTTAAATGTTCTATTTGATGTGTATGAATGTTTTCTAATGGGAAAGCAGTTTTGGACTTTGTTTCCTTTGCCTCGAAATCTATATACTTAGCTTTATATATGCCATTATAATCTGTTGTAGAAGGGGATTCAAAGTATGCTTCCTTTATTTTTACAGATGTTGTTTTATTTTGCTTTGATGGGTAATCAATTTTTACCAGTTTTATGGGGGTCGGTTTTTTATAAATAAAAGCGATTCCTTTTTGACGATAGAATTCGTTTGACTTATTTAGATCTTCTTCTAGATCCATTCCACGCCCTGCATAATTTGTTTTTTTTGTATTTAGTAATTGATATAGTTCATTTTGGTAAGTGCCACTATTTTCTTTTCTTTTTTCTTTTTTTAATTGTATTTGATTCTCCATAATGTCACCTATAGTGTATTATACTATAAAATTCCTTTCTTTACCATGTTTTTTTTCTAAGAAAAAAGAGTCTTATTTTCACTAGTTTTGTCGAAAGTGATGTCAAAAAATAAAATATGTTGTAGATTTGTGTTGAGGTGATTGGAATGAGAAGATTATATGTGATTGAAACATTGGGGAAAATGGGACAGGATACTTTAATGATTCAACTTTGTATGGAAACAAAACGGTATCAGCGTGATATAATAGAAAGTAGAAAGTTACTATTGAGAGGAAGTATGGAGGATGAAGAAATCATTTTCTAATATTATTTGTCATCGTGGGTATCACGGAGATGGGATTGTTGAGAATACACTAGAGGCGTTTTCTAAAAGTATTCAAGCCTCTTTGCCCATTGAATTAGATGTTTTTTTAACCAAGGATCATCAATTGGTCGTTTTTCATGATGATAATTTAAAACGATTGATGGGCATTGATCGCAGGATTGAAGATTGTTGTTATCAGGAACTTTTAAGTTATTCTTTTTTAGAGGGGAAG
>JAAWDC010000162.1 GCA_022793565.1 Bacilli bacterium | reverse complement strand
TTCAGAATGGTTGAGCAAATTTGAATTATTTCAGATTTATAGTCAAAGATATGAAATTTATATTACTCATAGAGAAGATAGTTCTAATTTATTGATTGAATTCATTGCTAAAAAGTTTCTTTGGAGTTTTCTTTTTCTAGGAGCATATTTTTTACTTTGTGGTTTTCAAATTTATTCTCCTTCTGTATTCTTAGGTTTTCTTGTTTTCATACTTGGCTTTTTTGTTCCAGATTTTTATTGGGCTGCCAATAAGAGGGCTAGAGATCATAGGATTGAAGAGGATTTATTTAAGGCTATTACAATTATGGGAAATTCATTTAAAGCGGGAAAGAGTATTGGTCAAGCTTTAGAAATTGTTGCTGAAGAGTTACCTGGACCACTGGGATATGAGTTTTCTAGGATGCACATTGATTTAAATTTTGGATTGGAACTTGAGATGGTATTGGAAAGATTTTATACTAGAGTTCCTCTCGAAGATGTCCGTTATATTACGACTTCCTTAACTGTATTAAACCGTACTGGGGGAAATATAACAGATATTTTTGAATCTATCGAAACTAATTTTTTAGATCGAAAGAAAATAAAGCAAGAATTAAAAGCAACTACAGCCTCAGCAGATCTGATTTTTAAAGTTTTGGCTTTTTTGCCATTTATCATTGTTTTATGTCTTCAACTCTTAAATCCTTCTTATTTTGAGGCCTTATTCCAAACAGCACTTGGAATTGTGCTTTTATTAGTTACGATAGCATTGTATATTCTTTATATTGTTTTAATTCATCGTATAATGAAGATTGAATATTAAGGAGGGTTTTATGAAGAGTGGTAGAATAGAAAATAAAATTTATCGTACAGATGTCATTGAACAGTATCATCAAAAATGCCTTTTTTTGGGGGAAGATCGTTCAATTTCTGTATACCTATTTTTGAATGTACGGTTATTATCTACTATTTTGTTATTTTTTCTTATTTTACTAATTGATTATCGCCAATTAGTAATTGGAGTTTTTCTTGCGGGTGTTTATTATTATTACTTTTCTAAATTTTATTTTGATTATCGAATTGAAAATAGAAGAAGGCAGTTAGAGAAGGAAGCTATTTCATTTTTTGAAGTATTGATGCTTTCGTTAGAAGCTGGGAGAAATTTGATGGATTCTTTGAATCTTTCTATTCAGAGCTTAGATTGTGATTTGTCTATGGAATTTCATACTGCTTTGAAGGAAGTTGAATATGGGAAAAGTCTAGGAGAGGCACTCGATGATTTAAAGAAAAGAATTCCTTCTCCTACAATTCAAAATATGATACTTGGATTACAACAGTCGAATTCTTATGGAAACAATATGGTCAAAACAATCCATCAGCAGATTGACTATATTCGAGAAATGAGAATTATGGAAGCAAAGGAAAAAATTAATAAAATGCCAATTCAGATTAGTATTGTATCCGTTTTGTTATTTATTCCTATTATTTTACTTTTAATTCTATCTCCAGCGATTGTTCAATTCTTTTTATCTTAACCTTTTACTAAGAAAAAATACTTACTGGCTAGTAAGTTTTTTTTATAGAAATGATTGTGTAAGTAAACAGAAGTTTGTTATAATGAGAGGGAATTAAAGGAAGGGATCAATATGAAAGTATTATTATATACAGAAGGACTTAAAACAGTTGGGAAAAGTGGTTTAGGAAAGGCTATTAAGCACCAAATGGCCGCTTTAGAGAGGGAGAATATTGAGTATACTTTGAATCCTAAAGATGATTATGATATTCTTCATATTAATACATATTTTTTAAAATCTTATTTTTTAGCTAGAAAGGCTAAACGGTTGGGAAAGAAAATCGTTTATCATGCACATAGTACAGAGGAGGATTATAAAAATGGATTTATCCTTTCCCATCAAACTTCTAAATTATTTAAATGGTGGTTAACTCGTTGCTATTCCATGGGAGATGTTTTGATTACGCCGACCCCGTATTCAAAAAAATTATTACAAAGTTATCCTGGATTAGAGAATAAAAAGATTTATGCTATTTCGAATGGAATTGACTTAGACTTCTTTTGTTCTAATAAAAAATATGGAGAAGAATTTCGAAAAAAATATGGGTATAGTAAAAAGGATAAGGTGATTATTGGGATTGGATTATATATTGAACGAAAGGGAATTGTAGATTTTGTAGAGTTGGCGAAAAGATTGCCTCAATATAAATTTATATGGTTTGGGTATAGTCCTCTTTCAGTCGCAACAAAAAAAGTAAGAGATGCTGTTCATACGACATTAGATAATTTAACGTTTGCTGGTTATGTTGAAAGAGAGGAGATTCGAGCTGCTTTAAATGGCTGTGATTTGTATTTATTTCCAACATTGGAGGAGACAGAAGGGATTCCTATTATAGAGGCTTGTGCCTGTCAGACAGATGCTATTATTCGGGATATTCCTATTTTTGAAGAGTGGTTTCAGGAGGGATATGATGTATATAAGGCGAAAGATCTAGATGAATTTGAGAAAAAGATAAAGGACTTTTTAGATGGAAAACTTCCTTCGCTCGTTAAAAATGCTCTTCCTCAGGCAAAGGAGAGGGATATTCAAGAGGTAGGAAAAAAATTAAAAGAAGTATACAAATTTGTGATGGAGGAGACTCAATCAGTTTAGATATTGAATAATAAAGAAATATTTTAAAGCAAGATTTCATTGAAATTCTTGTTTTTTTTGATATTTTTGATATACTGTTAATAGTAGAATAATTGGGAGGGAGGTCTAATGGTTCGACGAGATAGCAGTGTACAGATTTTACTATCTATTTTAGGCGTTATTTCCCTAATTTTAATTACGGTTGGAGTAAGTTTTGCCTTTTTTACTCATGAGAAGCAAATAGCGATAGAAAACAATTTAAATGAAGGCAAAATTGCCTTGATTTATACAAAGAATCTTTATTCAGATCGAGGCTTGTCCATTACTAATTTTACGCCAGTGGATGATAGCTTAGGAAAGAATTTTAATTCTGATAAATATATATTTGATTTTCGTATTGTGGGAAATTCTTTGGATAATCCAGAAATTCCATATGAAATTACTTTAAGAAAAGATCTTGCTTCTATTTTAGGGGAGAGTTCAGTTAAAGTATATTTAACAGAAATTACGGAAGAAGGGGAAGTAGCTACAGAATTTACCACTTCTTCTGGAAAGGTCAAAACATTTGATATTTTGAAGCAGACAG
>JAAWDC010000161.1 GCA_022793565.1 Bacilli bacterium | reverse complement strand
GTCCCATCTATTACTTTATATCCTTGTGGTACGATATATTTCTTTTTCTCTACTGGAATCATATCTTCCCCATCCTTCATCCATTTATTTATATTTGGATCAATCATATCTGCAATTGTGTTAAACTTCACAATAAATCTTTCTCCACCAGTCTGTGTATCCTCTTGAATTACCTGACATAATGAGGCTGCGGATAATTCCAACTCTTCTCCATTTACTTGTATCTCTACAATTCTTTGAAATCCAAAAACATCATAGGAGTATTCTTCATTTTCTAGTTTTTCAAACTGTGATTCCTCCCTAATTTCTTGATTGATTTTAACACTGTTTTTCTTTTCGTCCATTTCGATAATTATTCTCTCTGAAGTATTATTTAAACCTTTTATCTCTCTTTTTCTTAGAACTACTTCATGATTTTCTTCATCACAAGTCACAGTCATTTTGTCTGTTTTTATTTCCGCTATTTCAGCAAACTCTAACATTGATTCTAAAAACATTTCTTATTACTCCCTTCTTTTATTATGCTATATATATCTTTATAATTTAGTAATGTATATTTTTCTATTCTCCAGAATTATATTTTGAAACTAAATAAGCATTTCTCTCGTTCATCTTTTTCGCTTTCACTTCTACATTTTGCATTTCTTCTTTTATCATTTGTTCTAGTATGAGTCTATTTTTTTCAACTTCTTTTTGTAGCAAACTAGCTGATTCTTTACATGCTGCTCCATATTGAGTTGCCCATTCTTTTACTCTCTTCATAGATTCAATATTATCTTCATTTCCTAACCACATTATTATTTCTTCATTAGTAATCATTTTCCCGTGATAATAGAATTTTTGGGCTGGAGTCGATCTTTTTTTCATAAATTCAGAGGCTGCCAATTGTAGTGTTTCCACTCCTATACAAGAAGTTAGTCTTGGTGCTGTCATACTTAACGGATGACAAAAAGTAACGGGAATATCAGTTCCGTATAAAGTATATCTAAATATATTGTTTTTTCCTGGTTCTATTAATATTTCTTTGGAAATAATATTATCCTTCGCTTCTATCCAATCACTGAATCCTCTTCCTCTTAATCCATATATTTGAGGAAGTAATACTTTTTCTCTTTTTACAATAAATGCTTCTAATCTATAATTTACTGCCACAAACTACACCTCTTTTTCTAAAATTAAGTTGTATTTTATCAAAGAAAATAAAAAAAAGCAAGAATTTCTTGCTTAATCATCATTCTGTCCAAATAATCTTAGTAAATCATATATAATATTAATGAAATCTAGATATAATTGGAATGCCCCATAGATGGCCAAATTTTCTTCTTGAATTTCTCCTTCTAATCTACGAATCACTTGAATATCGTATGCAATATAACCTAAGAATACTAAGATACTGATACAAGATACTATAATATCAAAGGTCTCATTATGTAAGAAGATATTAATGAAGGAACAAATTACTACTCCTAGTAACATCATTAATAGGTATGTTCCTATTTTTGTTAGATCTAGTTTTGTAAAGTAGCCAATCAACGCAAAGATTAGAAATAGTACAGATGCTACTAAAAATACTAACAAGATTGATTCTAATTTGTATATAATGAATACTGCTGAAAAGCTCAGTCCACTTAAAAATGAATAAATTAAGTAACACGTCTTTGCTGTAATGGGATTCATTTTGTGAATTCTGGCACTTAAGAATATGGCACATGCTAATTCTAGTATTATTAAAATAATATACCCACTATCTACAAAGATAAACTCTAATGCACTTTGATTAGTTTTGGTATAAATTCCTGTTACAAATGTAATTAGGAGTCCCACAAATAGCCATAAAAATACTTTTGGATAAATTTTATTTTTCATTTTCTCACCCTTTCTTATTATACTCCTTTTTTTACTTGAGAATTCGGTTGTTGTCCGATTTTCTTTTCATATCCTTTTGTACGCTTGCTTTTTTCTATTAACTCTCTTATTTTTAATTGATCTTCTTCTGACGGAAGAAAGGAGATGAGTCTTTCTATTTCTTCTTTTGGAATTTTTGCTTTTTCTTTCTCTTTCATTTTTATGCACTCTAATACCATTGGATAATATTCTAAAATTGAACCTTTTGAGTTTAGATTATTCCATCTATAGCTATTTAAATGTTTATGTTCCTTATATTCCTTAATTAAAGAGACTAATAAATCTAGATTATCACTTGCTTTAATTGGAAAAAATAAATTAATTTGTTCTTCTAGTATCTCTCTTTGTGTTTTTTCTTCTTTTGGATCTTCTAACTCTTTTATAACTTCTATATTTCCTGCAAGTAATTGTTCAATTATACTAACAATTTTGGGTTGTTTATACCATTTATATTGGAAGTCATAAATTGGTCTTTCTGATCTTCCACCCATTATTTCAGTATAACGGTATTTTTGGTTCTCTATTTCGATTTTTGTATATTCTGGAGGAATACTTGTTCCTCTATAAAACATTGAAATTATTTCAGTATAATTTTGTTGCACTTCTTCTTGGATTGCTTTTAGTTTTTCATTATTGAGGTCTACTTCATACTTTACTATTTGCCCATCTTTTTCATCAAAATATTGCATATTTCCTCCTAAACGTTAAACCTAAAGTGACAGATATCTCCATCTTGCATTAAATACTCTTTTCCTTCAAGTCGCATCTTTCCTGCCTCTTTTACTTTTAATTCACTACCACATAGTATTAAGTCTTGGTATGAAATCACCTCTGCTCGAATAAATCCTTTTTCAAAATCAGTATGAATAATTCCTGCACACTGTTTCGCATTCATTCCTTTTTTATAGGTCCAAGCTCTTACTTCATCTGTTCCAACCGTAAAATAAGTAGATAATCCTAGTAGATCATATGTTGCTTGAATTAATTGATCTAATCCACTCATTTTAATTCCTAATGCTTCTAGCATTTCTTTCTTATCATTTTCTTCTAGTTGACTTAACTCTTCTTCAATTTTAGCACAAACTTTAATTACTTTGGAATTTTCTTTCAGTGCATAGTCTTTTACTTGTTGTACATAGATATTGTCTTCTTCTGATACTTCTTCTTCTTTTATATTTGCCATGTAAATAATTGGTTTTAGTGTTAAAAAATTATATGATTTGATGGCTATTTTCTCTTCATCAGTAAATTCTACTGATCGAAGAGCTTGATTCTGTTCTAGAGCGGATTTGGCTTTTTCTAGTGCTTCTAGTTCAATTTGATCTTCTTTTTCTTTTGATGCTCTTAATTTTTTGGAAATTTTTTCAATCCGGTTTCCAATACTCTCTAAATCTGCAAGAACTAGTTCTAAGTTAATAATTTCAATATCTCGAACTGGATCTACTTCGCCTTCTACATGAATAATATCTGTATTCTCAAAACAACGAACTACTTCAACAATTGCATCTGTCTCTCTGATATGAGATAAGAACTTATTACCTAGCCCTTCTCCTTTACTAGCACCTTTTACTAGACCTGCAATATCTGTAAATTCATAAGCTGTTGGAATTAATCTTTCTGGATGATACATTTCATTTAGCTTTTCTAACCTTTCATCTGGTACTGTTACAATTCCTACATTTGGATCAATTGTTGCAAAGGGATAATTGGCTGCTAGAATACTCTTTTTTGTAATCGCATTAAATAAGGTGGATTTTCCTACATTAGGTAATCCTACGATTCCTGCTGTTAATCCCATAATACACCTCTTTTCTACTTAATATTATAACATACATCTATTTCTTTACGAATTGGAAATGAGAAAATTGAACAATTTTTGGTAGAGGCCTTTCTTGCAGTTTCATAAATAGTTGTATTGCTTTTTTATAGTCATAGTCTTTTACTTTATCTCCTAGTTCTTGATAATGTATATAAAAGTCTTCATATGCGGAATTCATTGTCTTAAAATCTATACTAAGTTCTAGAATTTCTAGGACATTTTCTTTTACTGGAATCGGTAATTCTCGGGCTAATAATTCTTCCTCTACAATCTGCAAAAAATCATTATCACACACTAAGAGTTTAAAAATTTCTAATTCTGTCCCCTTTCGACTTGTTAAGAAGCAGCTTTCTGGGTCGTTATAATTATCATTTTTAATTCTCTCTAATATACGTTTTTTATTTTCTTCTGGTAAAATATATGTTTCATAGTATATGTCAAGTAAAGATCCTGTTTGATATAATACTTCCTCGACTAATGAAATGTCTAGATCTTTTATTTGTTGGCGATCGAGTCCTAAATCATATATCCATCCGTACTGTCTATATTGCTCAAACAATTTCATCAGTTGTAATACATTGTATTTTTTACTATAAACTGGTCCTATAGGCACTTTATTTTGACACCATTTTTTTAGATATGGATCTTCTAGTTGTGGAACATAATTTTCTTGAAAGGTTTTACTATCAAATAACACAAATCTTAGTTTTCTTAATAGATTATAGTTTAATTTTTGACAGAATTTTGAATCTTCTAAACATAGTTTTAGAAATTGAAAGAAAGTATTATTTAAAACTAGTTGTGTGATACTTCCAAATTTTTGATATTCTTCTATTGTTGACTCCTCAGAACCCCCTAGACTGGATTCGGGCATTTTATAAAATTTGTATAGGATAAAATACTGAGTTTGATCTTCTTTTTCTAGTTCTTGTAAAAATTTCTCTATTTTACTCATGGCGCCCTCCATTCAAACGCTCTATATTTTAACAAAAAAAGCGAATTTTTTCAAGAAAAAAAGACAACTCTTGTTGTCTATAGTGTTGGAAATCTATTTGGTCCCAACGGAAGTCCTGTTAAATACCAAAGAATTGCGATTACAATCCAAGCAAAACAAATGATTAAACAGTATGGAAGCATCAATCTTAACGCTCTTCCTACAGTGATTGGTTTGTTTTTATTTGGATTATACATATTTAGGTATCCAATTAAAATTACAAAATATGCAAGTAACGGTGTTAATCCTTTTGTCATAGAGTCTCCTGCACGTAGTAGAAATTGTGCAAATTCTGGAGAAATATTAGATTGCATTAACTTTGGCACAATAGTTGGCGCCAAAATGGTCCATTTAGCGAGTGGTGTTGCGGCAATTAAATTAATGAATCCAATGACTACTAGAACTAAAAGAACTAATGGAAGCCCAGTAAACTCTGCTCCAGAAATGATATTAGCACCCCAAGCAGTAATTACTGTCGCTATGTTTGTCTTTTTGAATACTGCTATAAATTGAGAAGCAAAGAAGATTAACATAATTAGACTTCCAATATCAGCTAATTGTTTTCCAGATTCTGTAATCAATTCTTTATCGTTTTTTAAGGTTTTAGCCCCTTTACCATAAGCAAGACCTATTACTATGAAGTATAGAAAAATCATAAATGTAAACCCATCTTGGAAATATGAATTTTCTCCAAATGCTTGTGCTAAATAAGTGGATGCTTCAGTATCTAAGAGCATTCCTGAAAATGGTAGTCCAGGTAATAAAGAATAGATAAAGAATAGGATAAAGAATATTGTTGCGATTAAAGCATTCTTTAATCCTTTTCGCTCTCTAACATCTTCTTCTAGCTTTAATTGTTCTATTTCCTCTTCATCTACTATTTCAATTTCTTCTGTTTTTGTTTCTATTTCTTTATATCTACCCAATTTTGGTACAACAAATCTTTCGATTACATAAGTTCCTACAATGGATAAAACAATAGATGATATAATAATTATATATAGGTTTGACGTTAATGATACGTGGTAATTACTATCGATTAGTCGAGCGGATGCCTCTGTAATAGGAACTAGATTGGCTTCCATAGATCCTACAAATAGGGTTACACCATATCCGAAGGCTACTCCTGTAAAGGCTGTAATAATTCCTGCTAAGGGGTTTCTATTATTTTCTTTGAAAATAATTGCTGCTAAGGGAATTAAGATTACATATCCAATTTCGTTTATTAAACTTGAAATCGTTGCCAAAAATAATAAGATAAAAGTTAATCTTTGATTATTTATTTTAATTAGTACTCTTCGAATAAAAGTATCAAAAAAACCAGTTGTCTGTGCGATACTCATACCAATTAAAGCAATTAATAGTGTACTTAATGTCGTAAAACTAACAAAATTTTTGGCAGCATCACTGATTAAAAACTTTAATCCGTTGTAGTTTAGAAGACTCTCTACAGCGACTAATGTTTTTTCTACTTGGTTAGTTGCTAGATTTAGCTTATTGTAAGTTGCTTGAACTTGAAATAAACTTAAAATCCAACTTAAAATAATGGTTAATCCGATTAATAAAATAAAGGTAGTAACGGGATGAAGTTGAAATTTTTTCAACTTCAATTTCTTTTTTTCTATCATATTACTGCTCCTCACTATGGATTACTTTTTTTAATTTTTTATTAAATTCTACTCGTGGAATCATTATGGTACGCTTACAGTTGACACATTTTATTTTGATATCTGCTCCAAGGCGAACAATTTCCCACTCATTCGTACCACATGGATGCTCTTTTTTCATAATGACTCTACTATTCAATTTATATTCTTTATTGTCCATGATGCACCTCTACTTGTGGATATGGTATCTTTATTTTTGCTTTTTCTAAACACTGTTTTATTTCTTTTCGCATTAATCTTTGTACATTATAGTGTGCTAATGATTTGGTTGGGGCTGTAATACGATATACAATAGAAGAATTATCCATTTTTTCAATTCCTAATACTTTGACGTCTCCTTTTAAATCTGGTAGAGTTTCTGTCAACTCTTTTGCCAATTCATTAAGAACTTTCTCTACACGATCTAAGTTACTTTCATAGGCAACACCAATATCTACGATTGCCATCGAACTTTTCATATTATGATTTATAATCTCTGTAATATTATGATTTGCGATAATTTTTACTTTTCCATCCCAACTCTTGATTCTTGTCGTCTTTAGTCCTAAAAAAGTGACTTCTCCAGTAAAATCATTTACTGTTATGACATCTCCAATTGCATATTGATCCTCTAAAACGATACCAATTCCTGCAATAATATCTTTTGCAAAATCTTGAAGGGCAAGTCCTAGTACAACTCCGACAATTCCCAGTCCTGCTAATACCGAACTAACATCTACTCCATAGACTGTTAATATAGCCAAAATACAAAATACAGCAATTATATATTTTAGAAAGTTATTAATTAGTGTTTTTAAAGTCTCTGACTTTTTATAGTTATAACTCCCTTTTTCAAGATTTTTCTCCTTTGCTTCTATAATTGTTTTGATTATTCTTTTCAATGTTCCATTTATTAAAACAGCAACAATTATATATAGAACTGGTAAATATACTTGAGGTATGAAAATTTTCTCTAACATCTAGAATTTTCCCCCTCTAATTGATATAACCAATAATTTCTAGTAATCTGTTTAAGTCGTTATTATTTACAAAGGAAATTTCTATTTTATTATTTTTTACTTTAACTTTTGTTCCTAATTTTTCTGATAATTCTTCTTCGACTACTTTGTATTCATTCACTGGATTTTCACGTTTTTTTATTTTGTTTTTACGTTCGTATAAACTATCTACTGAGATATTTTCTATTTGACGCACACTTAGATTTTCCATAGCGATTCGTTCAGCAAGCTCTTTTATTTTATCTGCATCTTTCATTTTACTTAGAACTCTTGCATGGCTCATTGTGATTTTCTCATCCATTATCATATCTTTTACTTCTTCTGGTAAACTTAGGATCCCTAACATATTAGTAATATAACTTCTACTCTTTCCTAACCTTTGTGCTAATTGTTCTTGGGTTAGAGAAAGTTCCTCTATTAATTTTCGATAGGCAATTGCTTCTTCTACAGCATTTAAATTTTCTCTTTGAAGATTTTCTAGTAAGGCAATTTCCATCATTTCAGCATCTGTAAAATCACGAATGATGGCAGGAACAGTTTCTTTTCCTGCAATTTCTGATGCTTTGACACGTCTTTCTCCAGCAATTATTTCGTATCCTTTAATGCTTTTCTTCGCAATAATTGGTTGGAATACACCGTGTTCTTTGATTGAACTTGCCAATTCTTGTAGTGCTTTCTCATCAAAATTTTTTCTTGGCTGATATGGATTACTTCTTAATTCTGAGATTGCAATTTCTTCAATTTCTTCTTTTGGTGTTGAATCAATTATCTTTTCTTCTAGACTTTCATAATTCAAAGGCTCATTATTAAATAATTCTTCTAATCCTCTTCCAAGAGCTTTTCTTCTACTATTATTGTTCTCTCTTTGCATTTCCATTTCTTTCAATCACTTCCTTCGCTAAATTTAAATATGCTATTGTTCCTCGATGTTTTGGATCATATTCTATAATTGGAGTTCCATGAGATGGTGCCTCTGCAATTCTTACTAATCTTGGGATAATTGTGTTATATACCCTTTCTTTAAAGAAACGACGAATGTCTTCTACTACTTCTAAACATAATATTGCCCTAGAATCTAGCATTGTTAAAAGAACCCCTTCGATATCTAAGTTGGGATTTAAATTTTTTTGAGCTAGCATTATAGTATTTAATAACTGTGTAATTCCT
>JAAWDC010000160.1 GCA_022793565.1 Bacilli bacterium | reverse complement strand
TCTTGTTTAGTCTGTCCACTTTTTTGTTCTTCTTCTGACTGTTCACTTTCTCGGAGTTCTTGTTCTACATTTTGTTCTGGACTCGACTCTTCTTCTGCTTCTTTAGATTCATTTTGGTTTTCAGAATTATTTTCCTTTTCCCCAGTCTCTTGTTCTTGTTTAGTCTGTCCTCTTTTTTGTTCTTCTTCTGACTGTTCACTTTCTTGGAGTTCTTGTTCTACATTTTGTTCTGGACTCGACTCTTCTTCTGCTTCTTTAGATTCATTTTGGGTTTTAGAATTGTTTCCCTTTTCTCCAGTCTCTTGTTCTTGTTTAGTCTGTCCACTTTCTTGAGTTTCTCGTTCTGGAGATTGTTCTGGACTCGACTCTTCATTTTCTTCTTGAACCGATTCTTCTGGTTCTTGATTCGTACTGGAATTTGATTGCTGATTTTGCTGTGACTGTTGTTGATTCTTTTTTCTTTTGGTAGGATCGATTTGAAAATAGTCACTCATTATGAGCTCTGGATATGGATATTCTTCTCCATAATCCAACAATTCTTCTAAACTAGGAATTTGATTCATCTGTTATTACACCTTTTTTTAAAACTTTATTTGCCGTCATAACAGCAGCAGCCTCTGCAATTGTGTTATAATAATTTACAAAATCTGGTTCTGTAAGAATGTCATTATTGATGCCTGGAATACGTATACGATTTTGCTCATTATCGACAATTCTTCCCATTTGGGACATCGTTAATGATGAAAAATATTCATTGGCTTGATCTTTATAAGATATTGGCACGTAATTTCCAAAAATGCTTCTTACCATAAAGGCAATTTCTTTTTGAAGTGGATTTAACTGCATTATATATTCATCATTTTCAAAGTCTTTGTCTGCTGTATACAATAAATATCCGTTTTTTAGTTTATATTTTGGATATACATGAAGTGTCTTTTTATCGCTATCTCTTTCTTCATTCCATTCAAATACAAAAGTATCTTTCTTGGTGGTAATTTCTGGCTCATCGCTCCAATGATTCCTGCTTTTCTCAAGTTTTATTATTTTTAAATCCATTGGCGTGAACTCATCAATTTGTACATCCCATCCTTCTTCTATTAACGGCTCCCAAAAACGGCGTTTTGCCTCTTCTAGGCGAGAATGTTTTTTTAATAAACTATGATGCGTATTTGAATCAAATTTTTTTGCATTCACAAAAGAGATAGGTAGAGCAAGCTCTGGGTTAAATTCACATATACGTTCAATAGCTGCAAATAAAGGTTCAGCTGTATATTTTTGTAAATACCTAAAATAGCTAATGTTCAAACTATCATCATAAGTTACTTTTAAATTAGTAGATTGATATACGTGTATTCCATTCTTCATATTCATTTTTTGTAATGCAACTTTCGGAATATTAGATAAAATTTTAACATTAAGTCCAGTTAATTTAAATTCCTTTGCACTAAATGGTGAGAAATACATTTTATCCCAATCTATATTTTCCTTTGCATCATAAATAATTGTAATAATCGTAGAAAGTCCTCTCATTAATAAACGAGGAGATACGTATTCTTTGTTACTAATCAGGATTAGTGTATCCTTATATCTCATTAATCCAATAAAATTGTCTCCCTCAAAATTCAAGAATCCGAATCTACTATTAGGATTACCTTTAAACTGAATTTTATGGAATAAAACATTTAAAGCATTTGGGTCTGGATGAGTAAGAACTCCAAGTTCTACAATCTTCTCTTTATTTTCTTTTTCTATGAATATTAAAGATTGATCCTCTTTCATATTATCTAAGATACTAGCAATATCTTTCATAGGATCTTCTGCTTCATCTTCTTCAAATATGTATTCTCCATTATCTTTTTTCTCAATATATTGTTCTACTAAGCTGTTTGGATCTTTCGTACTCATATAATCTTCTGGATCAGTCATGTCTAAATCTAACGTTTCATTTGTATAATTGCTCTCTTGATTCTGATACTTAAATTTCTTTGTTAAAATATTGGTTATGATTTTTCTACTCTCTGCCTCTTTTCCTAGCTTTCTGATTAAACTATTTATCCTTCTTGTACTACTAATCCCATTTTGATAGAGTTCATAATCTCCAGTAATAGCAGTAATTAATTCTTGAAGTGATGGAAGCCGAGATAGTAACTCACAATTATTATTCATCTGTTCATTATAGATTGCTTCATATACTTTACAGATAAATTTTAAAAACTTTGGATCGTGTTCTACATTTTCAAACTTCATCAGTAAAGTTTTATATGCTAATACTGGTGGCATAGGTGGTAATTGTATTACAGAGCATCTTCTAAGTAAGGCATCTAATAAATTTCTCTCACTATTTTTAGCAAAAATTGCATAAATGTTTTTTCTACCTTCTGCTGTTAGGGCTAATATTTTATTATCTGCAGTCTCTATTTTTCCACTTTGTAAAAAGTCTAAGAAATAAGCATCCAATGCTTCCCTTGCCTTATCCAACTCATCCACTGCTAAAACTACTTTTTTTCCTTGATTTGCAAGACAAATGGCTTTCGTTAAGATTCCTGCTGCTATCGATTTATCTGCATCTCCTTTTACAATTGCTGGGACATTATAGGTTGCGATTAATCGATCACTATTAGTCTCCTCCACACACTGTGTATAGATAAATTCTGTATCTTCTCTCACTCTCAAAAATTCGGCAAACACTTCTGATAAAAATGTTTTTCCACATCCAGGATCTCCTTCTAACAAAATTGAAGCGACTCCCTTGTTTACACTGCTACTATAGTATTTATAAAATAAATATGTATCTTCTAAAACATCTGCACTAGGAAATATATATCCTAAGCTTTCAAATAACTCCTTAAATTCTCTCATATTTTTCCCCTCAAAAATTAACGCTTACTATATCATAAATCACTAATAAAATCAACGATTTTCTTTTTTTAAAAAACTTATAGAATATCTATAAGCTTATCTAGTTAAAGTATATTTTTTAATAAAAAGGGAGCTTTACAATAAGAAATATATCTATTTTGACTCTATCTTTGGCAAAAGAAAAAAGAAGATTTACTCTTCTAAATTGTTCTACTATGGCTTTCTAAAACTGTGGTTT
>JAAWDC010000159.1 GCA_022793565.1 Bacilli bacterium | reverse complement strand
AGATCGTTTATTGATTTTAACTTTTACAAAGGCAGCTGCTTATGAAATGATGATTCGAATTCGAGATAAAATTAAAGCTGCAGGATTAGTTGATCAAGTAGAAAAAATTGAACGAGCGTATATTACTACTTTTGATTCTTTTGCTTTGTCTGTTGTTAAGAAATATCATTCTGTTTTAAATATATCTAGTCAAGTTCGTATTATTGATGCGAGTGTTATTTCTATGGTGAAAAAAGAGTTCTTGAATGAAATTTTTGAGGAATTGTATGTTAGCCAAGACTCTAAGTTTTATCACTTAATTCGTGACTTTTGTATGAAAGATGATCAGGAATTGAAAGATTCCATTCTCAAGCTTAACGAAAAATTAGATATGAAGTATGATAAAAAAGAATATTTGGATACATATCTTGAGCGTTTTAGGGAAGAAAAACTAGAAAAAGATATTGTGTTTTTTGAACAGCAATTAAAGGGAGAATTAAAGAGAGTAGAACCAGAACTAGAAAAGATTCGACTAGAGGTAGATGGTGATTTTTTTGGGAAGATACTAGACGTTTTAAATCCTTTATTCGAAAGTGTAAACTACGATGATTTAAAAAATGGGTTAAATTGTAAACTGCCGATTCTACCTCGAGGATCTTCTGATACGGTTAAGAAAAGTAAAGAAAGTATTGGGAAAATTTTAGATGCTTTACGAGCAAAATGTTTATATGAGGATCGCTCGGAGATTTTATCAACGATTTTATCTACTAAGGATTACGTTGAAATCATTCTTGAAATTATCCGTCAGTTGGATCAAAAGATCTTCGATTATAAGCATGAACATGATGTTTATGAGTTTGTCGATATTAGCAAATTGGCAATTCGAGTAGTTTTTGAACATTCAGAAATAAGAAAAGAGTTACAAAATTATTTTGCTGAAATTATGATTGATGAGTATCAAGATACTAGTGATTTACAAGAGACTTTCATTCGTTTAATTGAAAAAGATAATGTTTATATGGTTGGAGATATTAAACAATCCATTTATCGTTTCCGTAACGCTAATCCATATATTTTCAAAGAAAAGTATGATCGCTATGCTTTGGGTGATGGTGGTTATAAGATTGATTTGGTTCAAAATTTTCGTAGCAGGAAAGAAGTTTTAGATGATATTAATCATATTTTTGATTTAATTATGGATGACAGTTTTGGAGGAGCCGATTATTCTGTTTCCCATCGAATGGTTTTTGGAAATCAAGCTTACATTGAAAAAGGGAGTACAGAGCAAAATTATAAGACAGAGATTTTTAATTATACTTATGAGAAAGATTCTGAGTATACAAAAGATGAGATTGAAGCCTTTTTAGTGGCACATGATATTCAGGAAAAAGTGAAGAATCATTATCAGGTATTTGATAAAGATAAAAAGGAACTTAGAGATATTTCATATCAAGATTTTGTTATTTTGATGGATCGTAGTAGTAAGTTTGAACTCTATAAGAAAATATTTGAATATAATCATATTCCTCTTACAATATTAAAAGATGAAAATATCATGAATCAAATTGAGGTTTATTTGATTCATCATCTGATTCAGTTGATCTTAAAAGTTTCCAAACGGGAATTTGATGATGTTTTTCGATATGCTTTTCTTAGTGTTGGACGTAGTTATTTGTTTGAAATGAGTGATGCTACACTTTTTCAGGTTTTAAGAGATCGTACTTATTGTGATACAGAGTTATATCGTCATATTGAGTCTTTACTTTCGGATTTTTCATCTATTGATATTGAAAATTTTTTGGTTCGATTGATTGAGAAATTTGGTTTTTATACAAAGGTTGTTTTAGTAGGTGATGTTGAGCTTGCTACAAATAATTTAGAGTATTTGATAGAAACTGCCCATAATTTGAAACTGTTAGGGTATACATTAGAAGATTTTTCTTTGTATTTGACAGATATTATTGAAGGTAAAAAGGAAATTAAACTGCCTACCAATAGTTCAACTAGTGATGATGTTAAAATTATGACTATTCATAAATCTAAAGGTCTTGAGTATCATGTTTGTTATTATACTGGATTATATGCTCCTTTTAATGTTAGTGATTTAAAGGAGAGAATTCTTTTTGACAATACTTATGGTATTATTACTCCATATTTTAAAGATGGATATGGGGATACAATATATAAGAGCTTGCTTAAGGAAAAATTTTATGCCGATGAGATTAGTGAAAAAATCCGCCTTTTTTATGTGGCACTTACTCGTTGTAAAGAGAAAATGATTTTAATTACAGATTTAAAGGAGGAAGAGAATAATTTAGAAGATGGAAAGGTTGAGGACAACCGGCGTTTGAAATATCGTTCTTTTTTAGAATTTTTAAAAAGTATTTATGAGCAGTTAACAGATTATATTACAGACATTGATTTGAAAACAATTCCTCTTTCTTTGGATTATAAAAAGAGAAACAGTAAGAATATAAAAGAGGTTCTTTCAGTTGGAGAAGGGATTCCATCTGTTTCAGAAATTCAAATTTCAAATGAAGTTGAAGTTCGAGAAACATTTTCAAAAAAAGTAAAAGGTTTATTTAATAAAGAGCAACTTCAAAGTCTAGAATTTGGACGAAAAATTCATTTAATGTTGGAATATTTGGATTTTAATCATCCAGATTGGTCGTTAATTGATCCTTGGCTTCAGCAGAAATTGCAAATTTTTTTGAATCAACCACTTTTGGCTAATCGGCAGAATGCAACGATTTATAAAGAATATGAATTTATAACTAATATAGATGGAAAAGAGCTTCATGGAGTAATTGATTTGATGCTTGTTTATCCCGATCATATAGATATTATTGATTATAAACTTAAGGGTATAGAAGACCAAGCATATATTAATCAATTGTAGGGATATCAATATTATATTCAAAACCTAACAAAAAGGGATACATATTTTTTTCTTTATTCGATTTTAGATGAAAATTTGATAGATTTATGATACGATAAAGTGAATTTTGAGGTGGTGGAAGTATGCGAGTAGGGATTTATACATTGGGTTGTAAAGTAAATACTTATGAGAGTGAATATGTGGCTAGTTTATTTCAAGAAAAGGGATATGATGTTGTTTCGTTTAATGAGACATGTGATATTTATATTATTAATACTTGTTCTGTTACTAATACTTCAGACGCAAAAAGTCGGAAGATGATTCATCAAGCGATTCGAAGGAATCCTGATGCTTGCGTTGTAGCAATGGGATGTTTTATTGAGGCAAATAAGAATATTTCTATTGAAGGAGTGGATATTCTTATAGGAAATAAGGATAAGAGTAAAATCGTTTCTTTTGTAGAGGAGTATTTGAGTACTAGAGTGCAAATACGAAAACTTTATTCTGATCTTGGTACAGAATTTGAGGATATGGAGATACATTCTTTTGGGGATCGCACACGTGCGTTTGTAAAAATTCAGGATGGTTGTGAGAATTTTTGTACTTATTGTATTATTCCTTTTGTTCGTGGTAAATGTCGAAGTAAAAATCCGGATTTGGTAGTTGAAGAGATTACTAATTTAGTTGAATGCGGCTATCATGAAATTGTTTTAACAGGAATTCATACTGGTAATTATGGAGTTGATTTAAATACTGATTTTGCTTCTTTATTAGAACGTGTTTTAAAAATTGAAGGTCTTTATCGAATTCGTATTTCTTCTATTGAAATTACTGAATTAAATGATCAAGTGTTAAAATTGTTAGCAAATTCTAAAATTATAGCGAATCATTTACATATTCCTCTTCAATCTGGTAGTGAAGAAATTATGAAAGCGATGAATCGGAAGTATAAAAAAGGTGAATATCGGGAAAAATTAAATAGGATTCGAGAGATTCGTCCAGATATTTCTATTTCTACAGATGTGATTGTTGGTTTTCCAGGAGAGACAGAGGAGCTTTTTGAAGAAAGTTATTTATTCTGTGAGGAGATGTCATTTTCTAAGATCCATGTATTTCCATATTCTATAAGGACAGGTACAGCTGCTGCGAAATTTAAGGATCAAGTGGATGCTAAAGTGAAGAAAGATCGCGTTCATAAACTGACAATGCTATCTAATCAATTGGAAGAGGCATATATGAAAAAATTCTTAAATCAGGAGATGGAAGTGTTGATTGAACGAACTTCTAATGGAAGTAGTGTTGGACATACTAGTAATTTTTTGCTTGTCAAAGTGAATGGTTGTTATGAACAAGGGACATTAATTCAAGTAAAAATTTCTGATATTCAATACCCATATTGTATTGGGGAGTATTCAGATTGTTAAGTTTTTTATTCCTATATATTTTGTAGTAATTTGTTGACAATCTGTGTTACTTCTTCTATAATGTTAGTAAGGTGATAATATGAATAATCAAAACGTAGGTACTCCTTTTGTGGATGAGACTTTTGCTAAGATAGCGAGTGATTATGGAATGTCTATGAGGCAATTGGAAAATAAATTTTTAGAGGAAGATACGAATATGGCTGCTGCTGTTGATCCCAATCTTGAAACTAGAAAGGCACAAGTATTTGACTTAAAACAGGAAGCAGAATCAAGGACACTTCCCTTAGATGTTTCTTCTTTTTCTGATCAGGAGTTACAAATTATTTATGATCGGAGTATTCAAGATGGAAAAAAGGAACAACTTGTTCGTGGAGAATTGTATGTTGGGAAAAATTCTTCTCTTTTAAAATTTACTTCAAAGATAAAAGACTATATAATTCCAAAGCTACAACGTACATTTGAGCGAATCAGGTATTCGTCTATATCTACTGATGATTCCACAAAGCAAGCAGAAATCATTTCATTAAAACCAGCTAGTATTTTTGATGATGAACTTTTAGGTCCATCTGAAATGGGACAATTAGACAATGAATATCAAAATAGGGGTAGTAAATAATATGATAAATAATAGTATAAGAAAGTTAGAAGATAATGAAACATATGCAGTAATTGATACCATTCCTTGTCAAGATGGAACATTTGTATATTTTGTTAACATAAAAGATATGGATGATCTTTGTGTTAGAAAGCAAATAAAAAAAGAAACAGGGAATGTTTTAGTAGGATTAGATGATAAGGATGAGGTGGATTATGCCTTACAACTTTTGGTAAAGAAAAACTTAGAAGCATAGTTCTAATATAAGACCAAGAACACTTTAGGGATTCTAAGGTGTTTTCTTATTTAATAAACAAGGAGTGTAGTCATGGAAAATTATATAAAGGGCAATTTTAAAAAAACAATATATCATACAGAAAAGGGGTATATTGTTGGACTTTTTAAAGTAAAAGAAACAAGTGGTGAAGACTTGGACTTCTATTTAAATCATACGATTCCCTTTACTGGCTATTTTCATGAATTAAATGAAGAGGATACATATCTTTTTTATGGAAAGTTAGTAGAACATGAGAGATATGGGGAGCAATTTCAAGTAGAGAAATATGAAAGGGTTCTTCCAGAAGAAAAAGACTCTATTGTTGAATTTTTAAGTAGTGGTTTATTTAAGGGAATTGGTGATAAGACAGCACAGAATATTGTAGATTGTTTGGGAAAAGATACATTAAGTGTTATTCTAGAAAATCCTAATAATTTATTACTGGTTCCTTCTATTACAAAAAAGCAGATTGCAACGCTTCATAATACATTAGTAGAGTATGAATCTAGTTATAAGACAGTAGTTGAATTAAATGATTTGGGTTTTTCAACGAAAGATAGTTTGATTATTTATAATAAGTATAAAATGGATACTATTCATGTGATAGAAGAGAATGTT
>JAAWDC010000158.1 GCA_022793565.1 Bacilli bacterium | reverse complement strand
TTTTAATCTCTCTCTTTCATCTGGAAATATTAAAAACCTAAGCATATTTAGTTTTTGTATAGGATATATGCTTCAAAGGCATGAAATATTTAGTATTTTCTATGAATACGGGGGATCTTTCAATATTAGCCACGATGGGAATGAGCACTACACAGTAAATAACACTTTTAAGATTCGTACATTTGAGTTTACTTTACAAGGCATAGGAGACGGATATATAGATAGAAAAGAGGACTCTATTTATATTTTCTATCAAGAGGAATCCGATAGACAACCGAAAAAGAAGAAATCATATCAATTTCAATTAGAGCCGTTAGAAGAAGATACATTACTACATATTTACGATGAAAGAAAAAGAAAATTGTTAGAGAGCTTTTTATTAGAAGGAAAGAAGAACTTCGAAGATATTCCATTTTGTGATTTAAAGAATAAAAGTCTTAAAAAAATGTTTGAGGGTAGAAAAGATGAAAATAACTAGTGTAGAAAATGATAGAGTAAAAAACTATGCTCGTTTAAAAGAAAAAAAGTATAGAGATCAAAAAGGCGTATTCTTAGTAGAGGGAGATCATTTAGTAGAAGAAGCCTATAAGGCCAATTTAATCGATGAAATCCTATTATTAGAAGAAAGAGAGTGTCCATACGAATTGCCTGTCGTTTATGTGACAGAAGAAATCCTAAAGAAGCTTACAATGATGGAAACTCATTCTACAATTATGGCATTATGTCATAAAAAAGAAATGAATAAGGACTTAGGAAATCATCTATTACTATTGGACGAAATTCAAGATCCTGGGAACTTAGGAACCATCATTAGAAGTAGTAAAGCATTTAATATTAATACAATCATCCTTGGAAATAAATGTTGTGATTTATATAACCCCAAGGTAATACGGTCTACACAAGGAATGGCTTTTCATATGAACATTATTAGTGCAGACTTAAAGGAACTCATTCCAAATTTAAAAAAAGAACAAATTCCTATTTTTGGAACAAAGGTAGATGGTGGAATCGATATTTGTACTTTATCTAATTCTCAAAAAGAAAAATACGCTTTAGTTATGGGCAATGAAGGAAATGGCATTTCTTCAGATATTTTGAATCTTTGTGATAAATATCTATATATTCCAATGAACCAAGAAGTAGAAAGCTTAAATGTCGGAGTTGCTACTAGCATATTGCTTTATGAATTAAATAGGAGGTAGTATGGAAGAATTTGTATATGTAGGGAAAATAGTAAATACCCATGGAATTCGTGGAGAACTCCGGCTGTTATCTGATTTTGACAAAAAAGAAAAAGTCTTTGTACCAAAGATGACTCTTTATATCGGTAGAAAAAAAGAACCTGTTATAATTACAAGGTACCGTCATCACAAAAATTTTGAAATGATTTGTCTAGAAGGATACCATGATATTAACGAGGTTCTTCGATTGAAGGGGCTTTATGCATATGTAAAAAAGGAAGATCTTGGGTTAAAGGAGGGGGAATTACTAGAAAGCGATTATATTGGACTAGATGCCTTCTTTTCTGATCGTTGCCTCGGTAAAATTATCGATATTGAAAATCGAGGACGGGGGAACAAGATCTTTATAATTGATCATAATGGAAAAAGAATCTTGATACCATTTCAAAATGTATTCATTGAAGAGATTTCCATTTCTTTAGGAAAAATAAAATTCAAAGATATAGAGGGGTTGATTTCATGAGAATAGACATCTTAACCCTATTTCCTGAAATGTTCTCTAAAATATTTGAAGAATCTATCATAAAAAGAGCCAGGCAAAAAGGACTAATTGAAATTCGCATCATAAACTTTAGAGAGTACTCAAAAGATCCTCATCAGAAAGTAGATGATACGCCTTATGGCGGAGGACATGGTATGGTTCTTACCTGTCAACCAATTTTTGATTGCATTGAAAGCATTCGTACAGAAGAAAGTAAAATAATTATGTTGACTCCAGATGGGACACTTTATAAACAGCAAACGGCATATTCCTTGGCAAAAGAAAAACATTTAATTCTTCTTTGTGGACACTATGAAGGATTTGATGAAAGAATTAGAAGTTTATGTGATTATGAAATTTCAATTGGAGATTATGTATTAACGGGGGGAGAGATTCCTGCGATGGTGCTTGTAGATTCAATTACCCGGTTAATTCCTGGGGTGATCGAAAAAGAAAGTCATCTTCAGGATAGCTTTAATAACCAGTTACTAGATTATCCAGATTATACGAAACCTCGTGTTTTTCGAGGAATGGAAGTGCCAGAAATTCTTGTTTCTGGAGATCATAAAAAAATAGATGAATTTCGAAAACAAATGAGTTATAATAGAACTAAGGAACGAAGACCTGATTTATTAGAAAAATGAGGGGTGAAAACGTGATTGATAAAAGATACTTGATCGTAAAAGGGAAAAATGACTCGTCAATTACTTATTTTGAATACGATAAAATGGAAGGATACGATCTCTCTCCAAAGAAAAATATTAAAATAAAAGATGCAATTAATGTAAATAAAGTAGTAATTATTAATCCGAGCCTAATGCAAAAAGTAGCAAGTAAAAAAATGGATTCAAAGTTTAAAAAACTTCTCCAATTAATGACTATGATTTTTGAAGAGGAAGACGATGGAGAAACAGGAGAAGCCTATCGAGAAGGATTAAATGAAATCAGTAAACTAAGATTAGAAGCGAAAGTAAAATATGAAAAATTTATGGAAGAAGAAGACTTCCAATTATTAAATAAAAAATTAGATATTTTAGAACAAGAATTAAAATCTAGAATTTATTATTTAGAACAATATTACTATCAACAACAATTTGCATCTCAGTACCCAGAACCAGAGGAAAATTC